>CAYVKM010000037.1:6722-33297 GCA_964452045.1 uncultured Calditrichaceae bacterium | reverse complement strand
TTTGGTGGACAGCGTTTTGGTGAGATGGAAGTGTGGGCGTTGGAAGCTTATGGCGCTGCACACACGCTTCAGGAAGTGCTCACTTATAAAAGTGATGATGTTCAGGGCCGAACAAAAGTATATGAGGCCATCGTGAAAGGTGATAATCTGTCGGAACCTGGCCGGCCGGAATCATTTAATGTTCTGGTAAAAGAATTACAAGGTCTTGGATTAGACATAAAAGTTGAATAAAAATTCCCGGAATGGGACGCTTTTTATTCTTAAAAAAAGGGACAATCATTCATGAATAGATTAGATGTGAAAGATCGATTAGGTGTCGATACTTCTTCTAAAAGAGGGCAAATCTCTAAGATTTCTATTGGTCTGGCTTCACCCAATTCCATTCTGGAAAAAAGCTACGGTGAAGTAACCAAGCCTGAGACGATAAATTACCGCTCATTTAAACCGGAACGGGATGGATTATTCTGCGAAAAGATTTTCGGTCCGGTGAAGGATTGGGAGTGTCACTGCGGTAAATACAAACGTATCCGGTACAAGGGAATCATCTGCGACCGTTGTGGTGTGGAAGTCACCACAAAGGCAGTGAGACGGGAACGAATGGGCCATATCAGCCTTGCCGTCCCAATTGTTCATATCTGGTACTTCAGATCTACTCCTACAAAGATCGGGTATCTGTTGAATATTTCTCCGAAATATCTGGAGAAGATTATCTACTATGAAGCCTATGTGGTTATTCAGCAGGGTAAAACGAGTTTTGAAAAGGGTGATATTCTAACCGAAGAAGAATATATGAATATCATGGAAGGGCTTTCTCCGGAAGAACGGAATTTGCCGGATGATAACCCGGATAAATTTATTGCCGGTATGGGTGGAGAAGCCATTCGTGAGATGCTTCGGAATCTGGAAGTTGATGATCTTTCGGAAGAACTCCGGAATGTCTTAAAAACAGAAAAATCGAAGCAAAAAAAGCAGGAAGCATTAAAACGTCTCAAGGTAATTGAAGCTTTCCGAACCAGAGAAAATGGCGAACTGAAAAACCGTCCGGAATGGATGGTCATGGATGTCATTCCGGTAATACCCCCCGAACTGCGACCTCTGGTACCTCTGGAAGGTGGGCGTTTTGCTACCAGTGATTTGAACGATCTCTATCGCCGGGTAATTATCCGGAATAACCGATTGAAAAAATTAATCGATATTAAAGCACCTGAAGTCATCTTGAGAAATGAAAAAAGAATGCTTCAGGAATCTGTCGATGCTTTATTCGACAATACTAAAAGAACCACTGCAGTGAGAAGTGATGGCAACCGACCCCTAAAGTCTCTCTCGGATATGCTTCGAGGTAAGCAAGGCCGTTTCCGGTTAAATCTGCTCGGTAAGCGGGTGGATTATTCGGGACGTTCGGTGATTGTGGTCGGTCCGAAACTAAGACTTTATGAGTGTGGCTTGCCCAAAGAAATGGCAGTGGAATTGTTTAAACCTTTTATCATTAAAAAGCTGCAGGAACGAAAGATTGTCAAGACGGTGAAGAGTGCCAAGCGCGTTGTGGATAAGCGGGATGCGGTGATTTTTGAAGTCCTAGAAGAGATTGTTGGTGAACATCCGGTATTATTAAACCGCGCACCCACCCTGCACAGACTTGGTATACAGGCCTTCCAGCCCGTGCTGATCGAAGGAAAGGCCATTGAGATCCATCCGCTGGTCTGCGCTGCCTTTAATGCGGACTTCGACGGCGACCAGATGGCAGTCCATATTCCGCTTTCCTATGAGGCACAAATGGAAGCCCGGCTATTGATGCTTTCTTCCCATAACATTTTATCCCCGGCGAATGGCCGGCCACTTACCATTCCTTCCCAGGATATGGTATTGGGTTGCTATTACATTACCAAGGATAAGTCCAATGCTCTGGGAGAAGGTAAAATATTTGGATCGAACCAGGAAGTGGTGATTGCCTATAACGATAAAAAAGTTGATTTACATGCCAAAATAAAAGTCCGGATCGATGGCGAGATCCTCGATACGACTATCGGAAGAGTACTCTTTAATGTAATCGTTCCCCGGGAGATGGGTTTCATCAATCAAACGATGACCAAGAAAACCCTGGAAATCCTCATATCCAGTGTGATGAAGAAAGTAGGAAATGTCGGGGCGGTCAGATTCTTAGATAACTTAAAAGAAATCGGATTCCGCTACTCAACGCTTGCCGGATCCAGCATCGGTCTTGATGATGTGATTATTCCTGAAAATAAGGAAGGAGTAGTCCAACGTGCTTATGATGAAGTTCGACAGCTGGAAAACCAGTATCAAATGGGTATTATTACGGATGGCGAGCGCTATAACAAAGTGATCGACATCTGGACCCGGGTGACCGAACAGGTCTCCGCAGACTTATTCCGGCTTTTAAAAGATCATAAAGAGGGATTTAACTCCTTGTATATGATGTCCGATTCCGGTGCCAGGGGAAGTAAAGAACAAATCCGGCAGCTGGCAGGTATGAGGGGGCTGATGGCCAAGCCGCAGAAAACCCTTACCGGACAAACCGGTGAGATTATTGAAAACCCGATTACCGCAAATTTCTTTGAGGGTTTGACGGTTCAGGAATATTTTATTTCCACCCACGGTGCTCGGAAAGGTCTGGCTGATACTGCTTTGAAGACAGCTGATGCCGGATATCTAACCCGCCGGTTAGTAGATGTTGCCCAGGATGTGATGATCACCGAATACGATTGCGGTACCATTCTCGGTATCGAAACCTACCCGATTAAAGAAGGTGAACGGGTTATCGAATCTCTGGCCGATCGTGTTTTAGGCCGTGTTTCGGTGGATGATGTTTACGATCCTTTGACCGGAGAACTGGTGGTTCAGGCCGGTGAACTTATTGATGAAGAAAAAGCATCAATAGTTGATGAATCGGCGATAGAATCGGTTAAGATCAGATCGGTTTTAACCTGTGAAGCAGAGCGCGGGGTGTGTAGTTTATGTTATGGAAGAAATCTGGCCACCGGCCGTCTGGTGGATATTGGAGAAGCCGTGGGTATTATGGCCGCACAGAGTATTGGCGAACCGGGTACCCAGCTGACTTTAAGAACCTTCCATATTGGTGGTATTGCCGGAAGAATTGCAGCACAATCCCAGGTGCTGGCCCGGTTCGAAGGTAAGATCAAATATGAAAATCTTCGTCTGCTGGATGCGGAAGAAGAGGATGAAGACGGGAATATTACCAAAAAGAAGATTTCCATCGGTCAGCATGGCACAATCCATATTGTTGACGATCAGGGACGATCTCTGGTAAAATATACGGTTCAGGCCGGTGCTACTGTTCTGGTTGATGATGGTAAAACGGTGAAGAAGGGCGAACTATTATTCCAGTGGGATCCCTATTCAACGGTAATCCTGGCTGAAACTGCAGGCGTCATTAAGTTTTCAGATATTGTTGAAAATGTGACCGCCCGGGAAGAACTGGATGAACAGACTTTGCAGAAGCAGCGGGTTATCATTGAATCCAGAAATAAGAATTTGAGTCCCCACATTAAAGTATTGGATAAGGAAGGAAATGAACTTGCAACCCACATTCTGCCGGTCAAAGCACAGATCAGGGTTCAGGATGGACAGAAAATAAAAGCCGGTACCATAATCGCCAGGATTCCACGGGAAATTGGAAAAACCCGTGACATCACCGGTGGTTTGCCCCGTGTTGCCGAGCTCTTCGAAGCACGCAAGCCAAAGGAGCAAGCCGAAGTTAGCGAAATCGACGGAGTTGTCCGCTTCGGAACCATCAAGCGTGGTGTTCGCGAAATTATTGTGGAAGGAACTCTGGAAAAGAAAAAATACTCGGTTCCTTATAGCAAGCATGTGCTGGTACATAATGGTGATTATGTAAAAGCCGGCGAGATGCTTACTGAAGGGTCAATAGCACCACAGGATATCCTGCAGATTCTGGGACCAAATAAAGTCCAGGAATACCTGGTAAATGAAATCCAGGAAGTCTATCGTCTACAGGGTGTGGGTATCGATGATAAACATATCGAAGTTATTGCTCGTCAGATGATGCAGCGTGTCCGGGTCATTGATCCGGGTGATACCCGTTTTCTGGAAGGTGATACTATCAATAAGTTCATCTTCAAAGAAGAAAATGAGAAGATCCGAAACAAGGTGGTGATTACAGAACCCGCTGACTCCCGTTTCCGCAAACGACAGCTGGTGGACCGGATGAAATTTGAATACACCAATCGACAGCTGCAAAAAAGTGAGAAAAATGAAGCTGAAGCACGTTCTGCCGAACCTGCAACTTCGGAACCGATTTTACTGGGAATCACTCAGGCAGCGCTCACCACAGACAGTTTCATCAGTGCCGCCTCTTTCCAGGAAACCACCAGAGTATTGACCGAAGCTGCGGTTGCCGGTAAAGTGGATAGTCTTTTCGGATTAAAGGAAAATGTAATTGTCGGGAATTTAATTCCGGTTGGTACCGGAATGAAAAAGTTCGAACAGTTGAATGTTGAAATGCATACTGAGGCCGGCGAAGAAGAGGAAATTTCGGAAACGGTTCCGGCAGAGTAAAAATGTCAGGATATATTTAAAAAATAATTTGAAAAAATAAGGACATATAATTAAATTTTAAGTCTGTCACTTTTTGAACAAAAGGTTTAGGAGGCTGAATTGCCAACAATTAATCAACTTATTCGGTACGGTCGGAAACAGGTAGAAAAAAAGAACAAAGCCCCGGCATTGGGCGGCTCTCCGCAAAAGCGTGGAGTTTGTACCAGGGTGTATACAACCACGCCCAAAAAACCGAATTCGGCCTTAAGAAAAGTGGCGCGTGTCCGACTTACCAATGGCATTGAAGTAACGGCTTATATCCCGGGTGAAGGACATAATCTTCAGGAGCATTCCATTGTGTTGATCAGAGGTGGCCGTGTTAAGGATTTACCGGGTGTACGCTATCATATCATTCGCGGTACCCTGGATACCGGTGGAGTGAACGACCGTATGCAGAGCCGTTCAAAGTACGGTACAAAAAGGCCAAAGAAATAAGGAATTGAGGATCTTATGAGGCGAAGAAGAGCACCAGAAAGAAAAGTACTGCCAGACCCCAAATATAAAAGTGAATTGGTCAGCAAATTTATTAACGGTTTGATGTTAAAAGGTGAAAAAAGTCAGGCAGAAAAAATTTTCTATACTGCAATGGACATTATTGAGGAAAAGTTAAAAAAAGATCCTTTGGAAGTTTTTAAGACTGCAATGGACAATGTTGCCCCGATTCTGGAAGTGCGCTCCCGGCGTGTGGGTGGTGCTACCTATCAGGTACCGGTAGAGGTTCGTGATAAACGTAGAAAGTCCCTGGCAATACGTTGGCTGGTCTCCTTTTCCAAACAGCGATCCGAAAGGACAATGGCAGATCGATTGGCGAATGAATTCATGGCAGCCTTCAAAAACGAAGGATCAGCCATTAAAAAGAAAGAAGATACCCATCGAATGGCGGAAGCAAATAAGGCATTTGCTCATTTCAGATGGTAATAATTATTTTTTGTGAAGAGGTTTTATAATACATGGCAAAGCGGAGCCCATTAGAAAAAATCAGAAATATAGGCATTATGGCCCATATTGATGCTGGTAAAACTACCACGACGGAGCGAATTCTGTTTTATACAGGTCGTCTGCATCGTATGGGTGAGGTACATGAAGGATCCGCTACCATGGACTGGATGGAACAGGAAAAGGAACGCGGTATCACCATTACTTCCGCAGCAACTACCTGTTTCTGGCGAAATGATTTTCGGATCAACATCATTGACACTCCTGGTCATGTAGACTTTACTGCGGAAGTAGAACGTTCCTTGCGAGTGCTGGATGGAGCTGTGGCGCTTTTCTGTGCTGTCGGAGGTGTAGAACCACAATCGGAAACAGTCTGGCGACAGGCTGATAAATACCGGGTTCCCCGTATTGCCTTCGTCAATAAAATGGATCGAATTGGTGCGGATTTCTACAACGTGCTGGAAATGATCAAAATTCGTCTGGGAGCAAAACCGGTTGCTTTGCAGATTCCTTTGGGAGAAGGGGATTTATTTACCGGACTGGTCGATCTGGTTAAAATGAAAGCAGTGATTTACGATGAGACGAGTCTGGGCTCCACCTGGGTTGAACAGGAAATCCCAAGAGATCTGCAAGCAAGAGTTAGTGAATACCGAACTCATTTAATGGAAATTGCATCGGAATACGACGACCATCTGATGGAAAAATATCTGGAAGGTGGGGAAATCGAAGATTGGGAGATCAAAAGAGCGATCCGCATTGGGACATTGAAAAACGAAATTATACCGGTGCTGTTGGGTTCAGCCTTTAAGAACAAAGGTGTTCAGCGTCTTTTGGACGCGGTGGTGGATTATCTCCCCTCACCGCTGGACGTTCTCCCGGTTAAGGGAATTGATCCACGATCTGAAAAAGAAGCAGAACGCAAACCCAGTGATGATGACCCATTCACCGCTCTGGCGTTCAAAATTACTACCGATCCTTATGTGGGGAAATTGACTTATTTCAGAGTTTATTCCGGTGTCATCAAGGCCGGATCCTATCTGTTAAATGCCAATAATGGCAAGAAAGAAAGATTAGGCCGGATTTTGCAGATGCATGCAAACCGCCGTGAGGATATCAAAGAAGTAGCCACCGGAGATATTGCCGCCGCTGTTGGATTGAAATATACACGCACTGGTGACACCCTTTCAGGTCCGGATAAACCGATTATTTTGGAATCCATGCACTTTCCCGAACCGGTTATATCAGTTTCGATTGAACCAAAATCGAAGGCCGATCAGGATAAGCTTGGTGATTCTTTAACAAAGTTGAGCGAAGAGGACCCGACCTTTAAAGTCTCCACCGACGAAGAAACCGGACAGACGCTTATTTCCGGTATGGGTGAACTTCATCTTGAAATTATCATCGACCGGTTGTTACGGGAATTCAAAGTCGGAGCGCGGGTCGGACGACCTCAGGTTGCTTATAAAGAGACAATCACGATACCCGTTTCGGTTGAAGGAAAATTTATCCGACAATCTGGTGGCCACGGACAATATGGACATGTG
This sequence comes from uncultured Calditrichaceae bacterium, assembly GCA_964452045.1. Taxonomy (GTDB): domain Bacteria; phylum Calditrichota; class Calditrichia; order RBG-13-44-9; family RBG-13-44-9; genus CAYVKM01. The sequence goes on along the minus strand of CAYVKM010000037.1, from coordinate 26,221 downwards.
GCTATTGAAGTTGAACCGAATCAAAAGGGTGCTGGCTTCGAATTTGAGAGTAAAATTGTGGGTGGAGTCGTCCCCAAAGATTATATCCCCGCTATAAAAGCCGGGATCGAAGATGCCTTAAAGAATGGTGTTCTTGCCGGTTATCCGGTTGTGGATGTAAAAGTGCGGCTGGTCGATGGCTCCTATCATGAGGTAGATAGCAGTGAAATGGCATTTCGAATCGCCGGTTCAATTGCGGTTAAAAATGCCATGCAAAAAGGTAAGGCCATCCTGCTGGAACCTATAATGGATGTGGAAGTGATTGTTCCGGAAGAGTATATGGGAGACGTCATCGGTGACTTGAATTCACGTCGGGGAAAAGTTTCCGGAATTCTTCCCCGGAAGGATGCCCAGGTTATTGAATCACGGGTCCCGTTAAGTGAGATGTTTGGTTATGCGACCTCTCTTAGATCATTAACCCAGGGCCGCGCGATCTATACCATGCAGTTTGATCACTATGATGTTATTCCGCAAAACATCGCGGATGAAATTGTTGAGAACGTTGTTGGTGTACACCATAAATAAGAGGAATTTAGAGTGGCAGGACAAAGCATCCGAATAAAGTTAAAAGCATATGATTATCATTTGATCGACAAGTCGGCCGAAAAAATTATTACTACTGCCAAGGCCACCGGCGCCTTGATTTCCGGACCGGTTCCGTTACCTACAAACAGAAGTGTATTCACCGTGTTGAGGTCACCCCATGTGGACAAAAAGTCGCGTGAACAATTTGAACATCGGGTTCATAAGCGCCTGATAGACATTCATAATGCAACAAATAAAACAATAGACCAGCTGATGAAGCTCGAATTACCGGCTGGTGTGGATATTGAAATCAAGACCTGATTGATAAAGTAATTTTTTGGAGAAGAAAATGAGTGGTTTGCTGGGAAAAAAGATTGGTATGACCAGAATATTTGATAACGAAGGCAACGTTATTCCGGTGACGATTGTTGAGGCTGGACCTTGCTATGTTACCCAGATTAAAACGAAGGAAACAGATGGTTACGATGCCGTTCAGCTGGGATTCGGAATAAAAAAAGAAAAAAATGTCTCCAAACCTTTGATCGGTCATCTTAAAAAAGCGAATGTAAAACCGACGCAAAGGTTAAAAGAATTTGAACCCTTTCAGGATCGTGAATTGAAAATTGGTGATGAGATAAAGGCAGATGTTTTCAAACCGGGCGATGTCATTAAAGTTACTGGTTTCGGTAAGGGTAAAGGTTTTACCGGAGTAGTAAAAAGGCATCATTTTAGGGGTGGGCCAGTTACTCATGGTCAGTCGGACAGGCTGCGGGCACCCGGATCTCTGGGTCAGAGTTCCGATCCTTCCCGGGTATATAAAGGTTTGAGAATGGCTGGTCGGGTCGGAAATAAGCAGGTTTCAGTGAAAAACCTGACCGTGGTTGTGGTTGATGTGGAAAAAAATCTGCTGTTCATAGAGGGTGCTGTTCCCGGTGCCCGAAATAGTTTTGTAGAAATATACAGTGCATAATCTGGAAAAGACAGGTACATCAATATGGAACTAAATGTTTATAAGATCGACGGTACAAAGACCAACCAGAAGGTAAAGTTAAATCCTGATGTTTTTGGGATTGAACCCAATGATCATGTGGTTTATCTGGCAGTAAAAACCTATCTGGGCAATCAACGCCAGGGAACACACCAGGTAAAAAACAGGTCAGCTGTATCCGGTGGCGGTGCAAAACCATTTCGCCAAAAGGGAACCGGACGTGCCCGCCAGGGTACAATTCGGGCTCCGCATATGGTTGGTGGTGGAAGAGCGCATGGTCCGCTTCCCCGGGATTACACCCAGAAGCTTCCCAAAAAGGTACATAAGCTGGCCCGGAAATCTGTTTTATCTGCCAAGGCTCAAGCAGAGAAGGTAATGATTCTGGAAGATTTTTCTTTTGAAGAGCCCAAGACAAAACGGGTCATGGAAATTTTAAATAATCTGAAACTGAATACCACCAAAGTGGTTTTTGTTACAACAAACCTGGAAAATAACCTGGTAATGTCAGCCAGAAACATTCCATATACCAATGTTCAGCGAGCCCCTGAATTCTCAGTTTATGATATCTTAAATGCGGATTATGTTCTGTTTCAAAAAGGTGCTGTTCAAGTTGTAAATGAGGTATTAGCGAAATGAAAGATCCCAGACAAGTCATCATTCAACCGGTATTAACCGAAAAAGCTTTGCGATTGAAAGACGGATTCAATCAGTACATTTTTAAAGTGGCAGATGATGCCAACAAAATTGAAATTAAGTCCTCTATCGAGAAAAGATTTTCGGTTAAAGTAAAGAGCATCCGGACGGAAAATGTAAAGCCTAAACCCAGACAGCGTTTCACCAAGGGTGGGAGAGTTCAGGGTTTTACTTCTCATTGGAAAAAAGCCTTCGTTACTTTAAAGGAAGGCGATAAACTGGATTTTCTGGAAAATCTATAAAAGAGTTTTGGAGATAGAAAATGGCTCTCAAAAAATATAAACCAACGACACCTGGATTAAGATACCGGATTGATGTAACTCTGGAGGAAATAACCAACAAGAGACCGGAAAAGTCTTTGATTGAGTCCAAAGTTCGCTCCGGTGGCAGGAATAATAAAGGTCGCATTACCGCCTGGCAAAGAGGCGGAGCCCATAAGAGATATTATCGCATAGTGGACTTTAAGCGTAAAAAACATGATATACCTGCTACGGTCAAGGCAATTGAGTACGACCCGAACAGAACTGCAAACATTGCACTTCTTTTTTATGTAGACGGAGAAAAAAAGTATATTCTTGCACCAAACGGTTTAAAAATTGGCGATCAGGTAGTTTCCGGGGAGAATGTGGATATTAAAGTAGGAAATGCCTTGCCGTTGAATAAAATACCGCCAGGTATGGATGTGCATAATATTGAGATCGTTCCCGGAAAAGGCGGTCAGGTCGCACGAACGGCCGGATCTAATGCCCAAATTATGGCCAAAGAGGGTGATTTTGCGTTAATAAAGATGCCTTCGGGCGAGATCCGAAAGTTCCGGTTGGATTGCTATGCTACCATTGGTCAGGTGGGTAATGCGGAACGCAGCAATATCTCTCTGGGCAAAGCCGGAAGGACACGCTGGTTGGGCCGTCGGCCCAGTGTTCGTGGTGTGGCCATGAACCCAATTGATCACCCTATGGGTGGTGGCGAGGGTAAATCCTCCGGTGGTCGGCATCCTTGTTCTCCATGGGGACAGTTGTCCAAGGGTTTGAAAACCAGGAAGAAAAGAAAAAAATCAAACGATGTGATTGTAAAAAGAAGAAAATAACAGGAGTGAAGAATGGCAAGGTCCCTGAAGAAAGGTCCTTATATTGATCAGAAGCTTTTGAAGAAAATTGAAAATCTGAACACCAGCGGGCAGAAAAAGGTGGTGAAGACCTGGGCCCGGCGAAGTACAATTCCGCCGGAATTTGTCGGTCACACCATTGCCGTTCATAACGGACTTAAGTTTATCCCCGTTTATATCACAGAAAATATGGTTGGCCATAAATTGGGGGAATTTTCTTTAACCCGGACTTACCGTGGTCATGCCGGTAAATCGGAACGAACAACGCGAATTAAATAGGAATAACAATCGAGGTCTATCATGGAAGCACAAGTTCGATCAAATTATTTAAGAACTTCACCACTAAAAATGCGGCGGGTGTTAGATCAGATAAAAGATAAAAATGTGGAAGATGCCCTGAATTACCTTCATTTTTCACCAAAACGCAGTTCAGAATTTATTGAAAAAGCTTTACGGAGTGCGGTTGCTAACTTCTATGAAGCATATGAGGGCAAAAAGATTTCCACCCGGGATCTGTATGTTAAACATGTTAGTGTGGATGGTGGACCGGTATTACGGCGGTTCCGACCCATGTCCATGGGCAGGGCGGGACGAATTCGCCGAAGAACAAGTCATTTGCGAATAATTATTGAAGACAGAGAAAAATAGATAACTTGGAGGACAAAATTTGGGTCAGAAGACTAATCCAATCGGCTTTCGTCTAAGCGTTACACGAAACTGGGAATCGCAATGGTTTAATGAGAAGAAATTCGGTGAAACCTTAAATGAGGATTTACTGATTAGAAGGTATATTCATAAACGGATTCCCGATGGTGCTATTTCAAAAGTACGGATTGAGCGCACTCCCAAAAAGGTCCTTCTTGAACTGAATACGGCAAGACCCGGAGTTGTGATTGGTAAAAAGGGTGCAGAAGTAGATAAACTGAAAGAAGAATTGAAGAAGCTGATTGATAAGGATGTTCAGATTAATATTAAGGAAATTAAACATCCGGAATTGGATTCCTATCTGATTGCTCAAAATATTGCCCGGCAGCTGGAGGGTAAGGTTTCTTTCCGGAGAGCGATGAAAAGGGCAATTACCTCCTCCATGCGTTTAGGGGCTGAAGGAATTAAGTTGACCTGCTCCGGTCGGTTGGGTGGTGCGGAAATGGCTCGTACGGAATCTTATAAGGAGGGTAGAATACCGCTGCATACATTACGGTCCGAAATCGATTATGCTACAACTACTGCTATCACCACCTATGGCTGCATTGGTGTAAAAGTGTGGCTTTGCCATGGGAATGTACTAGAACGGTAATTTTTGGAATAAGGAGATAGATTTATGTTAATGCCGAAAAGGGTAAAATACCGGAAACAGCAACGCGGAAAAATGCGGGGCAAGGCTCAAACCGGCAATACAATATCTTTCGGGCAATACGGGCTTAAGGCCCTTGAAGCCCATTGGATTACCAGCCGGCAGATAGAGGCGGCTCGTATTGCGATGACCCGTTATATTAAGCGTGGCGGAAAAGTATGGATCCGTATTTTTCCGGATAAACCCGTGACCAAGAAACCGGCCGAAACCAGAATGGGAAAAGGTAAAGGTGCACCGGAGTACTGGGTAGCTGTGGTAAAACCTGGAAGAGTGATGTTCGAAATTGAAGGTGTTTCTGAAGCCATCGCCAAGGAAGCCATGCGGCTGGCATCTCATAAATTACCGATTAAAACCAAGTTTGTCGCACGTGAACAGGTTGGGGGATAATAAGAAATGAAACCACAAGAAATCAGAGAACTTCCGGTTGAAGAAGCCAAAGCACGGCTTGACGATTTGTTGGATGAACTGGCAAATTTAAATATTCAAAAATCAACGCACCAATTGGCTAATCCCAGCCGCATCCGGCTTGTTAAAAAGGATATTGCCCGAATTAAGGGCATCTTAAATGAATATGAGCTTGGGATTTCTGCGCCAAGGACAACTAAAAAAGAATAGAAGGCACTAAGGTATGGAAAGAGGTGTTCGAAAAACTCGAATCGGAGTGGTTGTAAGCAATAAAATGGATAAGACAGCAGTGGTGGCTGTGGAGCGGCGAATCCAACATCCGGTCTATAAAAAATTTATTAAACGGACGACAAAATTTAAAGCACATGATGCAAAAAACGAATGCCAGATTGGGGATACGGTCAAAATTATGGAAACCCGTCCGCTGAGCAAAACCAAGCGCTGGCGTATCGTAGAAGTTGTAGAGAAAGTTAAATAACATTAACCTGCTGAGGTTTAGAGATGATACAGGAATATTCCCGACTAAATGTGGCTGACAATTCTGGGGCAAAAAAAGTGATGTGTATTCGTGTTTTAGGCGGATCGGGCAGACGTTATGCTTCAGTTGGTGATGTGATTGTGGTAAGTGTTAAAAGCGCAATTCCTAATGCACCGGTTAAAAAGGGAGAAAAATCGAGGGCTGTGGTTGTCAGAACAAAGAAAGAAATTCGACGTGCGGATGGCAGTTATATCCGGTTTGACGAGAATGCCGCAGTTTTATTAAATGATCAGGGTGAACCACGCGGAACCAGAATATTTGGACCCGTTGCTCGGGAACTGCGTGAAAAGGACTTTATGAAAATAGTATCGTTAGCACCTGAAGTACTTTAAAAATGGATTAATGAAATGAGAAAGATTGTAAAATCGGATACCGTTATCGTATTAAGTGGAAATGACCGGGGCAAGACCGGGAAAGTCCTCAAAGTATTTCCCGAGAAAAACCAGGTTGTGGTGGAAGGCGTGAATATGATCAAGAAGCATTCACGACCAACGCAACAACTTCCTCAGGGTGGGATTATCGAAAAGGAAGGACCTATTAATGTTTCTAATTTAAAGGTAGTCTGTCCCAAATGTAACCGCCCAACCCGGGTTGGTGTCCGGATACTGGAAGATAAATCAAAGGTACGGTATTGTAAACATCCGGATTGTGGTGAAATTATTTAATAAGCGAAGGTTTAGGGAATGGAAAAGTATATACCCAGATTACAGGAAAGATTTGATAAGGAAATTATCCCGGCATTGATGAAACGTTTTAAATTCAAAAATGTAAATCAGGTGCCGCGACTGGAAAAAATCAAGTTGAACATTGGTGTAGGGGAAACCATCCAGGATCCCAAGGCGTTGGAGCATGCCATGGATGATCTGAGTATTATTTCAGGCCAGAGGCCGGCTTACAGTACTGCTAAAAAATCGATCTCCAATTTTAAATTGCGACAGGGGATGAAAATTGGAACCTCGGTTACCCTTCGTGGTCAGCGCATGTTTGAGTTTTTGGATCGGTTTATTAATCTGACGGTTCCCCGAATCCGCGACTTTCGGGGATTGTCCGATAAATCATTTGATGGACGTGGTAACTACTCTGTCGGTATTCAGGAGCAGATTATTTTTCCGGAAATTAATGTGGATAAGATAGACAAGATTCGCGGTATGAACATCACTTTTGTCACCAGTGCCAAAGATGATGAAGAAGCATATGAGTTATTAAAAGCATTTGGAATGCCCTTTCGGCAATAAGAAGGAGATCCGGCTTGGCAAAGAAATCATTAGTTGCAAAATCGAAGAAAAAACAAAAGTTTCAAGTAAGGGAATACAATCGGTGTAAACGTTGTGGCAGACCCAGAGGGTATTACCGGAAGTTTGATTTGTGTCGCATCTGTTTACGCGATTTAGCAAACAAGGGAGAGATCCCCGGCGTTTATAAAGCAAGTTGGTAAGCTATTTAGGAGAGAATATTTATGTCAATGACAGATCCTATCGCAGATTATCTGACCCGCATTCGAAATGCCATTCAGGCAGGGCACCGGCGTGTGGATATTCCGGCATCGAATACGAAAAAAGCGATGACCCAGATATTGTACGATCAGAAATTTATTCGGAATTATATCATTATTGATGATGGCAAACAGGGGATCCTTAGAGTATTTCTGCGATTTGATACCGATGGCAAATCAGTCATCAACGAGTTAAAACGGGTGAGTACGCCCGGTCGGCGTCATTATGTGGATGTTGACCATCTCCCCCGAGTGAAAAATAACATGGGAATTGCCATGATCAGCACTTCACGCGGTCTTATGACGGAGCGTCAGGCGAAGCGGGAAAATATCGGCGGTGAAGTTCTGTGTTATGTATGGTAATTAATTATAAAGGAGCTTGAAAGTGTCTCGAATCGGAAAATTACCTGTTGCCATTCCGGAGAAAGTGGAAGTGAAAATAGAAAATGGCCTGGCCTGGGTTAAAGGTCCCAAAGGAGAATTGACCACTGCCATTAGTCCGGAGATGGAAATAAAAAAGGAAGAGAATAAATTGCTGATAAACAGACCCAGTGATTCCATTAAACATCGTTCATTACATGGGTTAACCCGAACTTTGATCCAAAATATGGTCGATGGTGTGACGACTGGTTTTACCAAAACACTGGAAATTGTGGGTGTTGGATTTAAGGCAGAGAAAAGGGGTAGCGGAGTTTTTTTAATCATGGGTTATTCACACCCCATTTATTTTGTTCCGCCAAAGGGTGTTACCATCAATACACCTGCACCAACTAAAATTGAAATATCCGGTATTGACAAAGTACTGGTTGGTCAGGTGGCGGCAAAATTAAGGTCATTTCGTCCACCGGAACCGTACAAAGGTAAGGGTATTCGGTACGAGGGTGAACAGGTGAGGCGAAAAGCTGGTAAGACAGCTGGTTAATAGAAAAGTTTAAGGTTGGAGATTTAGTTGAAATGAGAAAGAATAAGAAAAAGAGAGTCCTTGGAGATAGTGAAAGACCACGATTGGTGGTCTTCCGGAGCCTTCGTTACATTTATGGCCAAATTATGGACGACTCGACCGAAAAGACCCTGCTTGGGGCATCGAGTCTGACCAAAGAGATCAATGCTAAAGTGAAGAAAGCAAAGAACAAGACAGAAGCAAGCAAGATTGTGGGTCAGTTAATTGCGGAAAAAGCGAAACAGAAAAAAATAACTCGCGTTGTATTCGATCGGAATGGATATGCTTATCATGGTCGAGTTAAAGCCCTGGCCGAGGGTGCCCGCGAGGGTGGATTGGAATTTTAATATAAAACATGAAGAGGAGTTCTTGTGGCTGAAAAAGTAAATCCCCATGAGTTAGATCTGAAAGAAAAGGTGGTTTACATTAACCGTGTCGCGAAAGTAGTGAAAGGTGGTCGCCGGTTTAGTTTTAGCGCTATTGTTGTGGTTGGTGACGGTAGCGGACATGTTGGTGTTGGATTGGGTAAGGCAAATGAAGTTGTAAATGCGATCACCAAAGCCACGGAAAAAGCGAAAAAAGAGATTGTAAGGATTAGTCTTACAGGAAATACTATTCCTTATGTGGTCTACGGCAAGTATGGGGCAGGAAAAGTAGTCCTGAAACCGGCAAGTCCCGGTACCGGTGTTATCGCCGGCGGACCGGTACGGGCCATCTGCGAAGCAGTGGGTATCAGGGATATATTAACCAAAGTTCTCGGTTCGCCGAATCCACATAACATTGTCAAGGCGACAATGGTGGCCCTGGAATCATTGGAAGATCCCGGAACTATTGCCCGTAAAAGAGGATTGGATTTAGCTGAGCTTTTCCGAGGATGATGGATTAAAACGAGAGATAATGCAATGGCAAGCAAGAGTGAAAATAAAATAAGAGTCACACAAACAAGAAGTCTAATAGGTCAAAAACCGGCACATAGGAAAACCATAGAGGCACTTGGTTTAAAGAAAATTGGCCATACCCGGGAATTTGTTGATACCCCTCAAATCCGTGGGATGATCAATGCAGTAAGACATATGGTTTCCTGGGAAGAGGTAAAGTAAAACTGTTGAGGGAAATTTTATGGATTTAGGAAAACTTAAAAAGGCGCAGGGCTCAACCAATAAAACAAAACGAATTGGTCGCGGACCAGGCTCCGGACGTGGTGTTACTGCCGGACGTGGAGAAAAAGGTCAGCATTCCCGTTCAGGCTCTAAAAAACGAGCATGGTTTGAAGGTGGTCAGATGCCCATTCAGAGACGTCTTCCCAAATTTGGATTTTACAGCTATAATAGAAAATCATTTCAGATTGTTAATCTGAGAGATCTTGAGAGAATTGAAAAAACAGATAAAATTACTCCGGAAGTGTTAAAATCCGCCGGTCTGGTTAAACATGCCGATAAACCGATCAAAATTTTAGGGGAAGGCAGCATCGAGAAAAAAATAAATATCCAGGTCCATGCGGTTAGCAAATCTGCCAAAGAAGGCATAGAAAAGGTAGGAGGCAAGATAACGCTGTTATGATTGAGACTTTTCGGAACATATTTAAAATTCACGACCTGAGGCAGAGAATTTTATTCACAGTAATGATCCTGGCTTTAGAGCGAATCGGGACCCATATCGTTACCCCGGGCATAGATACCAAAGTTCTGGCAGAAGGGATGAAAAATCTTTCGGGAACACTTTTTGGTTTATACGACCTTTTTGCCGGTGGCGCGTTTAGTAAAGCGGCGGTATTCGGACTGGGTATTATGCCCTATATCAGTGCTTCGATTATCCTGCAGTTATTGGGGGCAGTGGTGCCGTTCATTCAAAGATTGCAAAAGGAAGGTGAAGAAGGGCGAAAAAAGATTACCCAGTATACTCGTTACGGTACGCTTTTTATCTCGGCAATGCAGGCTTTTGGTGTGGCAGTATTTTTGGAAAGTATCGAAGTTAATGGGGTTAAGGCCGTTATCGATCCCGGAATGGGTTTTAAACTGCTCACTATGATTTCTATGGCAACCGGGACAATGCTCATTATGTGGCTGGGAGAGTTAATTGATGAGCGGGGCATCGGAAACGGTATATCGCTTATCATTTTTATTGGAATTATCGCCAGGTTCCCGTCTGCGGTTTTACAGGAATGGATTCAATTTGACAGTGGTAACCGGACGCTCTTAACCGAACTATTCCTGATTGCCCTGGCATTTCTGATTGTTGCCGGAGTGGTGGTACTGACCCAGGCAACCCGAAAAATTCCGGTTCAGTACGCCAAAAGAGTTGTGGGAAGAAAAGTTTATGGTGGCGTCAATACCCATTTTCCATTAAGGGTGAATACCGCCGGGGTTATGCCCATTATTTTCGCCCAGGCTATCATGTTTGTACCAAGTACCCTGTTCTCATTTTTCCCGGATAGTGAATTTATGGGAACACTGCAACGGGCTTTTTCGATGGAATCCTGGTTTTACTGGTTGGTTTATGGTATCATGATTATTTTCTTTACCTATTTCTATACCGCTATTGCCTTGAACCCGGTGGATGTAGCGGAGAATTTGAAGAAGCAGGGTGGTTTTATTCCCGGTGTTCGCCCCGGCAAAAAGACTGCTGAGTATCTGGATTCCATTTTAACTCGGATAACCCTGCCGGGATCTATTGCACTGGCTTTTGTGGCAATTATTCCTTATATCCTGGTGAACGCTTTTAAAATATCTTACGGTTATGCCTCATTTTTTGGTGGAACAGGCTTGTTAATTATTGTGGGTGTTGCCCTGGATACGATTCAACGATTTGAGTCTCATCTGTTTATGAGGCATTACGATGGATTCATGAAAGGCGGACGAGTACGCGGCAGAAGAATGTAAATGATTCCGATTAAGAATGAAGCAGAAATTGAGCTGATGCGAATCAGCTCAAGAATTACAGCAGAAACATTTCTATTAGTTTGGTCTTTAATAAAACCCGGTTTAACCACCGGGAAGTTGGACGAAGAAATTGAGAAATTTATTCGCTCCAAAAATGCAAAACCGGCTTTTAAGGGACTCTATGGATTTCCTGCCAGCGCCTGTATTTCCATCAACCAGGAGATTGTGCACGGTATTCCCCTGCCAAAAAGAGAATTGCATGACGGTGATATTGTGAGTGTGGATATTGGTGTGGAGAAAGATGGTTATTACGGTGATTGTGCTTTCACCTTTCCGGTAGGTAAGGTGAATGAGGAACGTTGGAAACTGATGAAAGTGACCATCGAAGCGCTCTACCTTGGGATAAAACAAGCTGTGGCAGGGCACCGGTTACAGGATATTTCCCATAGTATTCAGACGCATGCGGAATCTCATGGCTACGGAGTGGTTGAAGAACTTGTGGGTCATGGAATTGGAAAAGCACTACACGAAGAGCCGCAAGTTTTTAATTTTGGGAAACCAAATCGGGGACCATTGCTAAAAGAAGGAATGGCCCTGGCCATTGAGCCCATGATTAATATGGGAGATCGCCAGGTATTGACCCTGGAAGACGGTTGGACGGTTGTCACCAAAGATGGATTACCATCTGCACATTACGAGCATACTGTGCTGGTAAAAAATGAGGCAACGGAAATTTTAACGGAACATAATCTAATGAATGAGGTGTTTTAATTGGCCAAGGAACAGCCAATATCTGTCGACGGAATTATAAAGGAAACATTACCCAATGCTTCTTTTATCGTTGAACTGGAAAGCGGCCATGAGGTATTGGCACACGTTTCAGGAAAAATGCGGATGCATTTTATCAAAATATTGCCCGGGGATAAAGTAAAGGTTGAGCTTTCCCCGTACGATCTGAAACGTGGACGAATTACCTATCGCTATAAATAATTGTTGATTGTGAGGAAGTACCATGAAAGTACAGACATCAGTAAAAAAACGATGCGAGAATTGCAAAATAATTCGCAGAAACGGGGTGGTTCGTGTTATTTGCAAGAAAAACCCCAAACATAAACAAAGACAGGGCTAGAAAAATTTAAGGAGGTCATTTTGGCTCGTATTGTCGGTGTAGATTTACCAAAACAAAAACCTGTTGGCATCGCCTTATCCTATATTTTTGGGATTGGTAAATCTTCCGGATTAAAAATTTGCCAGGAAGCCGGTGTTGACCCGGGTACCCGGACAAAGGACTTGACGGATGAGCAGGTGCGCGATATTCGAACGATTATCCAACAAAACTTCAAAGTGGAAGGGTCGTTAAAAACAGAGATCAATATGAACATCAAGCGGCTCATCGATATCAACTGCTATCGGGGTTCGCGGCACAAATCAGGATTACCTGCACGTGGCCAGCGCACCCGAACCAATGCCCGAACCAGAAAAGGTCGTCGTCGGCCGGTTGCCGGTAGGAAAAAAGTATAGCTAAAGTAAGGAGAAGACGAATTGGCACGTAGAGCACGTACCCTAAAGAAGAAAAAAGAACAAGTTGATGCACTTGGTGTAGCTCACATCAGATCGACGTTTAATAATACCACTATCACTTTAACCGGTGCCAATGGCAATGTAATTTCCTGGGCTTCTGCCGGTAAAGTGGGATTCAAGGGTTCACGGAAAAACACCCCATTTGCAGCCCAGTCCGCAGCAGAAAATGCTGCCCGGGAAGCAATGGATCTGGGATTGCGTCAGGTTGCCGTTGAAGTGAAAGGACCGGGATCAGGTCGTGAAGCAGCAATTCGTTCTCTGCAGGCAGCCGGATTGGAAATTATCAGTATTAAGGATGTTACGCCCATCCCGCATAATGGATGTCGGCCACCAAAGAAAAGAAGAGTATAAAACGAGTGGAGAAGTAAATTAATGGCACGTAATACAGGACCTGTATGCAAACTTTGCAGACGTGAAGGTGAAAAATTGTTTTTGAAAGGGACACGCTGCGTTTCAGCAAAGTGTTCCTTCGAAAAAAGGTCATATATACCGGGACAGCATGGAGTGACCCAGCGGTCAAAACTCTCCGAGTATGGTGTTCAGTTGCGCGAGAAGCAGAAGGTTAAACGGATTTATGGTGTACTGGAAGCGCAATTCCGGAACTACTATAAAAAGGCCACCCGTCAAAAGGGTGTGAGCGGACAGAATTTGCTGAAGATTCTGGAGAGCCGTTTTGACAATGTAATTTACCGTATGGGATTTGCTCATTCCAGAAATGCAGCGCGGCAATTGATCTTGCACCGTCATTTTACCGTAAATGGCAGAGTGGTTAATGTTCCGTCCTATCTGCTGCGACCCAATGATGTTATCGAGGTTCGTGAGAAAAGCCGGAAGTTAACCCCGATCCATGAGTCAATGCGGCGAGTGAAGGATGATGCAATGTTGCCCTGGTTAAATATTGATAAGGCAAAGATGAAAGGTGTATTTATGGACATACCGGCACGGGAAGATATTCCGGTAAATGTCCAGGAAAATCTGATCATTGAGCTTTATTCGAAATAAGAAATTTTAAATGATAAAATAAATTTGGTTGGGGATCTATGAACTATGCAAATCTATTAATGCCGGAAAAAGTTGAACTTGACGATTCAAGTTTTTCGACGACATTCGGACGCTTCATTTTGCAGCCTCTGGAAAGAGGTTTTGGTGTTACTCTGGGAAATGTGTTCCGACGGGTGCTGTTATCATCGTTACAGGGTGCGGCTATCACCGCCATTCGGCTGGATGGCATTCAGCACGAATTTAGCGATATTCAGGGCGTTAAAGAAGATGTGGTCGAAATAATCCTGAATTTAAAAGAAGTTCGCATCAAGCTTTTGAACAAGCGGCCGGACAAGGTGAGTCTGCATTTAAAGGGAGCGGGAGAATTTAAAGCGGGAGATATCGGTAACTATACCGCAGACTTCGAAATTCTGAATCCCGATCTGCACATAGCCACTTTAAATGAAGATGCTGATGTCGAGCTGGAAATTCGGGTGGGTAAGGGACGTGGTTATGTACCTGCAGAGGAAAATAAACCACTGGAGGCAAGTATTGGTCTCATTCCCATCGACTCTATATTTTCGCCTATCCGGAATGTCCGTTATCAGGTGGAGAATGTCCGGGTTGGTCAGCGAACCGATTATGAAAAACTGGTTCTGGAAATTGAAACCGATGGAAGCATCACCCCGGACGATGCTCTTACTTATGCAGGCAAGATTTTGAAAGATCATATTCAAATGTTTATTAACTTCGAAATTGAACCGGAAGAAGAAGAAACCCAGGAAATCGACGAGGAAATCCTGCGGGTGAAAAAGCTGTTGAGAATGAGTGTGGATGAGCTAGAACTTTCCGTCCGTTCCCACAACTGTCTGAAGAATGCTAACATCAAAAACATTTCAGACCTGGTTCGCCTGGATGAATCGGAACTGCTTAAATTCCGGAATTTTGGCCGGAAATCCCTGCAGGAGATTCAGGACATTCTTGAAAAGAAGGGTCTATACTTTGGTATGGATGTGGATAAGTATCTTAAAGGTGAAGATTAATCGGTCTTTAGTAAAATTACTCCAATAGATTTATATAAACTGGAAAAACGAGGTATATCATGCGACATCGGAATAAAACGAAAAAACTCGGTCGGACAAAATCCCACCGTAGGGCAACCCTGAGCAATATGGCACGGTCGATTATTGAACATCAGCAAATTAAAACGACCTTAGCCAAAGCCAAGGCAGCTCGTGGTGTCATTGAACGACTGATTACCTTTGGAAAGAAAGATACTGTGGCGGCACGGCGACAAGCTTTTAAGCTCTTACAAAATCATTTATTGGTTAAGAAACTATTCGATGAAGTTGCCCCTACTTTTGCAGATCGAAAAGGCGGATATACCCGGGTAATTAAATTGGGGCAACGGCGGGGAGACGGAGCCGAATTAGCCGTATTGCAATTGGTAGGATTTGAACCAATGATAATTGATGAGAAAAAATCAACCGGAAAGAAAAAGAAGAAAGAAGCGCCGGCAAAAGAAAAAGCAGAAAAGAAGGCTGTTGAGGAAAAGGAAGTAGAAGCGAAAACAGAAGAAATGCCGGTTGAAGAAAAAGTGGAAGCGGAAAAAGAAACCAAAAAAGCCGAAGCAAAGGCAAAACCAGAAAAGAAAGAAAAGAAAACTAAAAAAGCAGCGGCGAAAAAAGAAACTGCCAAAAAAGAAGCAAAAAGTAAAGATAAATCCCAAAAATCAGCTAAAGCCAAGGATGTAAAAGAAGAGAAGAAAAAAACTGAGAAGGTTAAGGAAGAAAAACCGGAAAAAGCAAAAGCGGATGCTGATGCTGCTGAAGCTAAAAAGGAAGAAAAATAAACTTATTATGAATTTACCAAAAGGGCGCCAGATTTGAGCGCCCTTTTTTGTTTGGGGAAATTCAGTAATCAAAAAGTATTCAGTGATGCCATCGTTTTAAGCGATGGCATCACTTGGAATTGAAACTATCTTGCCAGCAGCATTTTTTTGACCAGTCTTTCATTCCCGGCCTTAAGTTCATATAAATAAATTCCCGAAGCTACCGGTGTACCAGCTTGATTTGTGCCATTCCATTCGATCCGGTGTTCACCGCTTTCCAAAAAACCGCTAACCAAAGTGGCTATTCGTTCGCCGGTAATTGTATAGACCGTTAGTTTAACCTGCTGGTTTTCCGGGAGAGAGAAACGGATTGTGGTGATGGGATTGAAGGGATTGGGATAGTTATTCTCCAGCCTGATTCTGTTGGGTATTATTGTAGCTGATTCAAATCCGATGAGATTTTCTTTTGGTGCACTTTGTACCGGTGAATATACATCCCCCACACCAAATTTGAGACGGGAAGCAAATAAATTATTTATAGATACCATTGGTTTAATAATTACCTGCCTGCCAGCCAGGCTTTGCAGATTTACATTGACTATGCTATTTGAGGTAATATTGGTTGATATAGAGGCGGCCGGGTTCAGTACATTGATAACCTGAAGCGAGGCTGAATAATTACCGGCAAACAAATTGTTATGCGTAATACCGCTGCTGTCGGTACCGGAGGGAGTTGATAAATGGGATTTAAACACCAGATTAGCTGCATTAGTAGGAAGTGTTAGTGTATCATTCCCCAGGTAGCCGTTATAGTTGGAAGAAATGAAATTAATTGGTTGGTGAACCGCTATGGGCTTGAATGGCAATATTATTTCTTTGCCGTCGCTGGTTTGAACCACGATTGGTTCAACATCGAGTATCAGGGAAGAACCGGTAAGGGTATCAAGAATTACCCCACGTCTTTTATGAATAAATGAAGTCCTGGGATGTTGGATTGAGGTTTGTCCTTTTTCAAGACCGGCAAGAACCTTATTTCCGCCATGACAGGGCAGACCGCAATATGTGTTGTTTATAACGGTATATGGCGGTCCAACTTGGTCAGTCCAGCAATATACCGGATTACCGGAAGTGTAATCTTCTTCGGTCATATTAGGATATTTTCCACCGGTAGTTACCAGAATATCGTCCCATAGGTTTCCGATGTCATATTCCTTTAGTCTAATTTCATTGATTGAATTATCGTAAACGATCTTAATCCCATAAGTGCTGATACCGGTCTTTTTATAGTAGGTAATGGACGGGTTATAGAGCGATATCTCATCCGGGTGTTCGAATATCGCATACCACTCACTCCAGGTATTGTTAGAATAGCCATATCGAAAGAGAAGACTATAACATGGATCGTACGAGATCTGACCACGCCAGGCCGCTAGTGGATGATTTTCCGGATCGATGGTAATGGATGGAGACCGGTTATACCAGGTACCGGTGACATCTGCCACATGATATGAGGAAGACCAACTGGCGCCATTGTATTTACGGGAAAACACTCCATCCCGACCACGGATTTCATATAATAAGCTTAAGAAACTATTGCCACTTGAGAGGGACGGAAATCGCACCCTATCACTACTTTCGATGATGTCCGGTTCCGGAATTGCCCAGGTACTTGAGGATGGAAAATATAGTCGGTAATGCAATCCCTCCTCGCTGCAATAGACAACCACTAATTGAATATCTCCTTGATATTCCAGAGAAGATATTACGGGCAGGGCACCGGATTCGTAGGAAGATGATAATACTATATCAGCTAATTTTAGAGGTGTAGACCAGTTTAGGGTTTGTGCATCTGAACTGGAATACCACACTTCAGATTCAACATTGCTGAGTTTTCTTTCCCATACTACTGCGAGAGTTGTAAATTCTATTTCAGATGGCGTCCAATTATAACAGGCAATGCAGGCTCGCTGATTATTGCCGTTACCAGTGGTGATCCTTTCGGTTACGTTGAAATGTTCGCCGCCGTCGGATGACCGTCGATATAAAATTTCCCCACCGGAGGAAAATACTTCGTGTAGATACCCGGCCCCTTTAACCTGGTTACGAGCACTATTACTATAAGTAGCGGTATAGTCTTCGGACTTGTTTAGTTTTGAATCTGCATAGAGAATTGCCTGATTTGCATTAATTCTTCCGTGGCCGAGATATATGTCTTCTCCCGGATAAGTAGTACTATTTACATCATCCGCTGAATATTCAAGGATATTTCTTATTTCAGAAGGAGTATAGTTATAATAACGACTTAAAATAAGACCAGCCAAACCACTCACAAACGGTGCAGACATAGATGTGCCCGATAAATAACCATAATTTTGATCAGAATACCATGGCCAGCCGTTAAGATAAACATGATAATTGGGCATAGTAGAGAATATATCACCAGGATCAACCGAAGGATTATCATAAGAGCCTCCGGGAGCGGCAATGCTTATTAAAATATTGTTTGGGTCGTAGGATGAGTACCATGCCCTTTCATCATCGTATTGGGTTGCCCCGACTGAAACCACACTAGAATATCCATTTTCATATCCTGTAATATGTGATTCAAATGCAAAGCGCGCCGGATAACGAACACCCGCGCTACCTTCATTACCTGCTGAATAAGATTGGAAAACACCATGGTCGTGTGCATATTGGACTGCTGTATCTGCTGTTGCTGAATAAATTGATCCACCTCCACTGAAGTTGATAATATTCGCATTGTGATCTACGGCATAGTATATGCCATTTTTAAAATAACTCCAATAACCATTTCCATATCTGTCTAATATTTGAATTGTTAATGTTCGACAATCCCAGTTTACCCCGGCAATTCCCTCACTATTGTTGGTTTCGGCAGCAATAATACCGGTAACATGTGTTCCATGTCCAAATTGATCTTTAACATCATTCCCATCTCCTACATAATCAGGACCCAATAAAAACCGGTTCGGATCATTCAGATCTGGATGTGAAAGTTCAAAATCAGGAAATCCTTGAAGTGGAATTCCTGAATCAAGTACTGCAATAAGGATGTCGGGACTCCCGGTTTCATGATCCCAGGCTTCCGGGGCATCGATATCGGCATCAGAAGTACCCCCAGGTGGATTTTGACCTATGTTGTACAATCCATATTGGTGGCGGTAAGTAGCTGGAGATGTTCCCTGAAAATATGGATCATTTGGATAAGTCTGTGCGGAATAAATTACTATGTTGGGTTCTGCATAACGAATTGATTCTTCTCTGTTGAGAGTGTTGATGGTTTCTAACAAATCACCCTTGTCACTAATTTCCAATAATCCGATCTTAAGGCGATCAAAATCTTCGATTATCGTAAGATCTAACTGCTTCAGTAAATTGGATATATCTGTTGGGATTACGCCACTGGCGAGACCGACCAGAATCTGACCTTCTGCACATTCTACATATTCTCCATTCCATAAAACAGTCACTATGTTGTCACTTTGAGCAAATAGAGAGCTCACTATAAAGAATTCAATAAAGATTATTAGATTCAATTTGTTAATTAAAGTATGCACCTCTTATACTCCTTTTTTATTTTGTTTTGATAAAACAAAAAAAGTAAATCATCATTATTACAATAATAAGAATCAGCAAGGTTATTTAAAATTTTAGATCCTTTTTAGTATAACAAACCGGAGAGGTGTACAATCACCTTCCCGGTTTTTAATAAACCCTCATAAGACATCACCCCTTATTGGAAAAATAATATTACTTGAGATATATCATCTTCCCTGAAGAGGAATATTCCTTACTTTCAAGATGATAAATATATATACCGGTTGAAACCGGATTTCCTAAGACATCTGTACCATCCCAAGTTACTTTATGATAACCAGATGTCTTACGAGCGCTTACGAGATCTATAATTTTCTGTCCTAAAAGATTGTGAATACTTAATTGTATAAAAGTACATTTTGGCAAATAATATTCTATAGTAGTAAAAGAATTGAAAGGGTTGGGATAATTTGAATACAGTACAAATTTTGAGGCCTTATGTTTACTATGGTAACTATAAATATTAAGTGGACTTAAATCATACCGATATATTCCATCATAAGTACCAGCAAAAAGAGTTTTTCCATCAG
>CAYVKM010000037.1:0-6622 GCA_964452045.1 uncultured Calditrichaceae bacterium | reverse complement strand
CCCAAAAATTGCCATGAATTCTGTTGAGCATTTCCTTGGATATAAGATAACAATAAATATAGAAGACTTGCTTTTACAATACAGGGGATATATTTGATAGATGCGGTTCTCATTTTAATTCTCTGACTTGTATTACATTTTAAAAGAACGTTTTATGTGCGACTTAAATAAATGCAAATAGATTCCACTTGAGAAGGAAGTTTCATTTGAATTGACTTTATTTTTTACTTCAAATCGATATTTATCAACAGGCTTCATTTCTTCTTTTCTCAGAAAAACAAAAATTTTATGGAACTACAAATTAATCTGCCTTTCATGAGTATAATCCGCATTTGTTTATAATATTTAAGTGTCATTTGTTCATTCGCCGAAATTCAACTTCGGGATCACTCGGATTTCTAATTTAGACGTTTAACTCTTTTGAAAGTCTTGACCAACACGAGCAGCAAAACAGAGCTTGAAGGATATTTATTGAGCTAGCAAACTCAATAAGCTAAAATCGCAACAATCCAGGTGAATGTACAATTAGCGTCCGGTATAAGTTGTGTATTATGTTAATAAATCTACTGTGCAATATCAAGAGCCAAAATGATAGGTAAAAAAGGAAAGTGATTTCGGAAATAATTTTATTAAAGCCACCTGTTGTGCTATTAAGATAATTAAAATTAAATAACATGTGTCACCCCTAACGGGATTTATTAAAATATATAATTTCCTGGCTATTAATATACTTTCCCTGACGGAATTTTCCTGGTCATGCTAACCCATAAAAAACACCGTAGGTGTTTAATGTTTATAAAAACTCAAAAGAAGCCAATTTGTCAAGAGCAACCAAGTCCGAAATAAAAATTAGTTTGTAACCCCACTCCATTCTTCTCTATATTTTTTCCTTTAGCGGATCTCCAGAGGCCAATGAAAAAAATTTTACTATATAATATTTTAATAATCGTTGTGATCGTAGCTGCCGGAATGTCTTCGGACTTACCCGCTAAAAACATCCGGGGATTATGGGTGGTCCGGGATGCGCTGACTACTCCCCAGCGAATCGATTCGTTGATGCATCTGGCACGGGCCTGCGGTTTCACTGATCTTTATGTGCAGATCCGGGGGAGAGGGGATGCCTACTATAATAGCAAATTTGAAAGCAAGGCGGAGGCGGTTAAAGACCGGGATTTTGATCCATTAGCTTATATTTTAAAACTGAATGAATCAGATTCCATCCGGATCCATGCCTGGGTCAATGTCTTTTATGTCTGGAGCAAAGATACCCTTCCCGGGGATCAGAATCACATTGTTAACCAGAATCAAAGCTGGCTGGCGCAACCAAAGAATCATGCGAATTTGCTTTCCGATTATCC
The DNA here is from genome assembly GCA_964452045.1 of uncultured Calditrichaceae bacterium. Lineage (GTDB taxonomy): Bacteria > Calditrichota > Calditrichia > RBG-13-44-9 > RBG-13-44-9 > CAYVKM01. The sequence goes on along the minus strand of CAYVKM010000037.1, from coordinate 5,264 downwards.
CAATGCGGTCAAAGAGGCCAATATTGAGGGGCTGTATGTCTCTCCGCTTCATCCCGAGGCCCAGGCTCATTTTCTGGATATCATTAATGATATTTTACAAAATTACCAGGTTGATGGAATTCATCTCGATTATATTCGATATCCCGACCAGAGTTTTGATTTTCATCCTGGTGTGGTGAAGGGATTCCGGAACCGTTATGTGCTGAACCCGGAACAGTTTCTGACCAATCCGGAAGTGTTTGCCCAAAAATTCAGTCTTGCCGGGTATGAGGTGTTTTACTACCACTGGCGCCGTTACCTGATGGATGGATTGTCCGATTTTGTCAGGAGAATTTCGGCGACGGTTAAAAACTATTCGCCGGACATTATTGTTTCGGCTGCAGTGAAGCCCGATATTATCATTGCCCATTGGAACTACTACCAGGATTGGGATCGCTGGTTGCGCGAAGGATGGCTGGATTATGCGGTGACCATGAATTATATAAATGATCCCAAAATATTCCGGGAGCGTCTGGATCAATATCTGGATAAATTACCTGCGGACAAATATCTTGTGGGTATCGCCCTTTACAATCAGCCGGAACGCGATGCCATCCGTAAAATTGCCCAGGTCCGGGCGCTGGGAAATGCCGGCTTTGTGTTATTCTCTTATCAACAATTGATATTCTTGAAGCGGATGCAAAACTTTTTAAAAACCCAGGCATTACAGGTAAAGAGTTCTGTGATAAAAAACGGTTATTAAGCATGCATTCTGTCGCTAAGAAAATAAATGAAGGGAAAGGAATAAAATGAGCCATGAGATTCATGCCCCTCGGGGTACAACCTTAACCACTAAAGGCTGGCATCAGGAAGCGGCCTTGCGCATGTTAATGAATAATCTTGATCCGGAAGTGGCGGAAAAACCGGAGGAACTGGTGGTTTACGGCGGTACCGGAAAAGCAGCCCGCAATTGGGAAGCTTTTGATGCCATCGTAAAATCCCTGAAAAACCTGGAAAACGATGAAACGTTATTGGTTCAGTCCGGGAAGCCGGTTGGGATATTTAAAACGCATCCCTACTCGCCCCGGGTCTTGATTGCCAATTCCAATCTGGTGGGTCACTGGAACAACTGGGATTATTTCAGAGAGCTGGAGAAAAAAGGATTGATCATGTATGGTCAAATGACCGCCGGCAGCTGGATCTATATCGGTACCCAGGGCATCCTGCAGGGAACTTACGAGACCTTTGCCGAAATATCACGCAAACGATTTGATGGCGATCTGTCAGGCTCACTGACCCTGACTGCGGGTTTAGGAGGAATGGGCGGCGCCCAGCCCCTGGCAGTTACCATGAATAATGGTGTAGCAATCATTGTGGAAGTGGATGAACACCGGATACAGCGGCGCCTGGAAACAAAGTATTTGGACGTTATGGTGAAAGATTTTGATAAGGCTGTAAAAATGGCCATGGAAGCCAAAACAAAGAAGCAACCGCTTTCCATTGGATTGCTGGGAAATGCGGCAGATATCTTCCCGGAGTTCGTCAAGCGCAATATTATTCCGGACATTGTTACAGATCAGACTTCGGCTCATGATGAGTTAAATGGATACGTTCCTGCCGGAATTCCTTACCAGGAAGCCTTAGCCATACGCAGGAATAATCCGGATAAGTACAAAAAGATGGCTTACCAGAGTATGCAGAAGCATTGTGAGGCGATGATTGCTCTGCAGAAACGGGGCGCAGAAGTTTTCGACTATGGTAATAATCTGCGCGGACAGGCGGAGAAAGCCGGTTTAAAGAATGCTTTTGATTATCCCGGATTTGTCCCGGCCTATATCCGACCGCTGTTCTGCCAGGGGAAAGGCCCTTTCCGCTGGGCCGCTCTGTCCGGCGATCCGGAAGATATTTACCGGACCGATGAATTGATCAAAGAGCTGTTTCCTCATGATAAAGCTTTAATTCGCTGGATAGATATGGCACATAAAAAGGTTGCTTTTCAGGGGCTGCCAACCCGTATCTGCTGGTTAGGCTATGGTGACCGCGCCAAAGCGGGATTGGCCTTCAATGAACTGGTGAAGAAAGGAGAGATTAAGGCGCCTATCGTGATCGGACGGGATCATCTGGATTGCGGATCGGTAGCCTCCCCCAACCGGGAAACCGAAGCGATGAAGGATGGCAGCGATGCAATTGCTGACTGGCCACTTTTAAACGGTATGCTCAATGTAGCTTCAGGTGCATCCTGGGTGAGCATGCATAATGGCGGTGGAGTAGGCATCGGATTATCCCAGCATTCCGGGGTAGTGATGGTGGCGGATGGTACCGATGATACCGCCCGGCGGATTGACCGGGTATTGACCAATGATCCTGGCACTGGCGTGATGCGGCATGTTGATGCGGGATATGAAGAAGCCATTCAGTTTGCCAGAAAACATCATGTGAAAATTCCGATGATGAAATAATAGATGAAGCCCCTACTTCGCTATCTCAGAAGAAAATTATGGATTCTGCTGGGCAAGGATATCCGACCTAAAATTCAGATAAAATTAAAAGGGGAATGTTACGGGTCGGATTATGGGGGGTGGACGGTTTTACCCGAACTCATTAATCCGGAATCGATCATTTATTCATTTGGAGTGGGAGAAGATGCTTCCTGGGATGTGGCCATGATTGAGAAATTTAAAGTAACAATCCATGCCTTCGATCCGACCCCTAAATCCATCCAATGGGTTCAAAAACAAAATTTTACCAACAAGTTCATTTTTCATCCCTATGGGCTTGCTGATCTGGACGGCGAGGTTTCCTTTAATCCTCCAGAGAATCCGAAACATGTTTCCCATACTATCCTTGACCGACCGCAAACCCGGAATCAGGCCATAAAAGTGCCGGTGTTCAGATTATCTACCATCATGAAAAAACTGGGTCATCAGAAGATTGATATCTTAAAGATGGATATTGAAGGTGCGGAATACCAGGTGATTGAAGATTTGCTTCAATCCGGGATTTCCGTTAAACAGCTATTGATAGAATTTCACCATCGCTTCCCAAATGTGGGGGTGCAAAAGACAAAAGATGCCATCAAACTTTTGAATGATGCTGGTTATGCCATAATGGCTGTTTCCCGCAGCGGTGAGGAATATACCTTTATCAAAACGCCGATACATTAGGTCTACACCTCTGACCTTGTTCTTCTCAGACACCTGTTAATTTTTCAAAAAAATCAGGATGCTTTCTGTTCCTCCACATTAAGTTTGGAGAACCAGTCAATATTCCGGGTCAGATACATCACCACGGCCAGCATCATAAAAAGTCCAATGCTTCCAAGTAGTAGCGCATAATCCTGGAGTTGGAGGTTGATATACAGGAAGCCATACAGGGTGGTCAAAACGCCGGCAATAACCAGCATAAAGCGGGTGTTCTTGAGAATTGCCCGGGCATAAAATGATACCAGCAGAATGAGACTGAATGCAGCAAGAAAATAGGCCAGGGGAAAACTCATGTGTTCGGAGAGGGATAAAAGCAGGATGTAGAAGAGGACCAGACCGGAACCCACCAGCAAATACTGAATGGGATGAAGCAGTTTCCGGTTTAAAATTTCGATGAGCAAGAAAACGATAAAAGTGAGTCCGATAAACATAATCGCATATTTAACGGTCCGGGTAGTTTTCTGGTATTGATCCACCGGGTAAATAAGTTGTACACCAAAATTTGTATTGTCGAATTCAATGGGATTGCCGAAAGAAATTTGTGGGAAATTGCGGTTCAGATTTAATATTTTCCATTCCGCGGCAAAATGTTTTTCATCGATCTGTCGGACCTTGGGCAGGAAATTGCCCATAAAGCTGGGATGCTGCCAATTGGACTGCAGCGAAGCATAATTCTCTTCTCCCACCGGGATAAAGCTGATAGATTCACTTCCGTTAAGATTAAGATTTATGCGGAACGCATATTCTGATTTATCCGGGGTGAGTGGGGATCTCATATGAAATCCCTTTTTGATGGTGCTGCAGTTGATAATACCGGGATTTGCATTTTCCTGAGCATCTTCCCATTCCAGCACGATGCGATCATTCAGTCCTTTCAGATCGGAGATGCCAAACTCCAGAATAGCCTGATCATATTTAATAATACCGTCTTTCAGATCGAGCGATCCCAAATTTGCCAGATTGAATTTTCCGGAGAACCCGAGATTAGCTGTGTACAATAAAATTTCATAGATTCCCCGGTACCGGACTTCCGGAAGCATTGCTCCCTGAATATTGAGGGAATCCGGCAACAAATAAATCATGTTGGTATAGCGTCTGACTTTGCCTTTCGGATCTGCTGTTATATATTCCACCGGTATGGAGAGTACTGGCCCAACGATGTTTTGAGTCCCGCCCCATTTGGAGGTGATCTCTTCCAGAACTTCCGATCTTCTTTGTTCTCTTTCGTGAATAGTTCCCTGAATCATCAGGGCCGGAATCAGAAGCGCTAGTGTGAGTCCGGCCAATACAGCGATTTTCAAACCGATTGATGTTTTTAATCTCTCCTTAAACATTTTTTCTCTCCTTGAATCAAGTATAGTAGAAATTAAATGGCCTGAGCCTGGGGCACCTGACCAAAGCGCCGTTCACGTGATTGAAATTTCCGGACTGCCCGCTGGAGGGATTTTTCATTAAAATCTGGCCACATGGTGCGGGTAAAGTAGAGTTCGGCATAGGCACATTCCCACAAAAGAAAATCGCTGAGACGTTTTTCACCGCCGGTGCGAATGAGCAAATCCACATCCGTGGATTCTGTATAGTTAAACTGATGATTGCACAGCAGACGGGAAAACTCCTCCCGGGAAGGATTCTGATGATGGGATATTTTTTTGGCGGCTTCCATAATAGCATCCCGGGCGGAATAATCGATAGCGACCCGTAAGTGCAGTTTATCTCCGTTCGCGGTTTGTTCTTCGGCAGATTCGATAAGGCGGACAATGGTCGGATTCAGCCGATCCCGCCGTCCAATGATGCTGAGTTTTACCCCGTTATCAAGACACTTTTCAATTTCCGATTGCAGATAACTACGAAACAATTTCATCAAAACATTGACTTCATATTTGGGACGTTGCCAGTTATCGGATGAGAAAGCATACAGTGTGAGTACTGATATGTTGTTTTCCGGCGCTGCCTCCACAATTTTCCGAACGGTTTCCGCACCGACCTGGTGCCCGTAAAATCTTGGTTTTCCCTGTCGGGTTGCCCATCTGCCATTACCATCCATGATAATGGCAACATGTAATCCTTCCTGAATTTGGCTGC
>CAYVKM010000036.1:7846-33677 GCA_964452045.1 uncultured Calditrichaceae bacterium | reverse complement strand
TTCGGAATAACTAATCTGGTGAAAGAAGGGGTTATGGAATTTGGATTGGGAGATAATGAACTCATTGAACTGCCATTCGAGAAAAATGATAAATTTAAGAATAAAGGTTTAAAACTAATGACCGGTATCATAATCCCATTGGGAAAATAGCTGCTCATTAAAAACAAAATATTCATTCCAAAGAGGAAAACATAAGAGTCGTGAAAATTTTCAATGAAATTACCAATTAATCCAAAAGAAAATATGACTTCTTCACTTCAAGACTTAATTAACAATATCAGGAATGTCATTGTTGTTGGAACAATGATAGCCTTGTTGTGTGTATCCTTGATTCCTGCCCAGGATACACTGATAACTGATTCTCAGGGAAAACAGGTACCGGACTTTTTGTTGAAAAAGATATCGATTGATTTTGAAAACATGTTATTGGGTGATGCACTGACTAACTATGCGATCAATACCAAATTTTATTTAAACTATAACGAAAATATTATTCCCTTCGATCAATCTGTATCCCTAAAATTAAACGATGTTCCGGCAATTATCGTCTTGCAAAAGTTGCTGGAAGGAACTAATATCAATTTTATCGTTTCAAAATCCGGACAGATTATCCTGGTCAGTTCTCAGGTGAGAACCAAATCCAAAAATTATACCATCAGCGGCTTTATCAGTGATGCTGAAACCGGTGAAGCCCTGATTGGCACTAATATTTATGTTGAAGCGCTTCACGCCGGATGTACCTCCAATGTTTATGGATTTTATTCTCTGACCGTACCAGCCGGGCAGTATCCGCTTATTTACAGTTACATCGGTTATGAGACAAAAATGATTGAAATTCAGCTTAATCAGAATACAAAGCAGAATGTTGAATTAATTCCAAATGCTTTCTCGGCTGATACCATTGTCGTAACAGCAAATGCTGAAGAAAATGTGGTTAAATCCACCGAAATTGGTACCATTAAACTGACACCACAAAAATTAAGTGATATTCCGGCTTTTTTAGGTGAGCAGGATATTCTAAAAACACTCCATCTTTTACCGGGAGTAACTATGATTCGGGAAGGAGATTCCGGGTTTAATGTAAGGGGAGGTAATTCCGATCAGAACTTAGTTCTACTTGATGAGGCACCGGTTTACAATGCTTTCCATTTTTTCGGTTTTTTCTCAGTCTTCAATTCGGATGCAATAAAAAATGTTAAGCTAATAAAGGGACCAGCGCCACCGAAATACGGCGGAAAATTATCATCCGTACTGGATATTCAAATGAATGAGGGGAATCTGAAAGAATTTCGGGGTAATGGTGGAATCGGTACCATTTTTTCCCGGCTTACACTGGAGGGACCTATTAAAAAAGGGATAAGCTCATATATCGTTTCCGCCAGGCGAACATATGCGGATGTATTTACCCATTTGTTTGGAAATAATGAAGTAAAAAATTCCTCCCTGTACTTTTATGATTTTAATTTAAAAACCAATTATCGTCTTAGTGAAATTGACCGGCTTTTTATCTCCGGGTATTTCGGCCAGGATGTTTTGGGATATTCAGGAATATTCAGAAATTCCTGGGGAAATAAGACTGCCACCATTCGCTGGAATCATATATTTAGTGATAAGTTATTTTTAAACTCTTCAGCGATATACAGTAATTTCAAGTATGGGGTTAAGGTTGAACCAGAGGAAGATTCCCAGGATGATGAGACTATAGAATTGGAAAATAATATTAATGCCTTTACACTGGCAGAGGATTTCCAATATTTTCTGAATGCCAAAAATACCTTTAATTTCGGTTTGCAATATGTTTTCTATAACTTTCTACCCGGAAAGGCGGCAGTAACCGGAGAATCTCCTTTCAATTTAACTGCCGGTAAAAGAAAAGCCAACAACCTTTCATTCTATGCAGCCCATGAATTTGAGGCAACCACAAGAATGAAAATAAACTATGGTTTACGCTATTCTTATTTTCTCGCAGACCGGGTTAAAGATACCTACGACTTTTCCCAAATTAATGATCCGCCTTCAATTGAATTTCAGGGAAATGAAAACATTACTTTTCGCGGTGCTGAACCCCGTATCACAGTTAATTATAAATTGAATGAGCAAAGCTCTGTTAAACTTGGCTATGCCCGGAATTATCAGTATATCCATCAAATATCAAATTCGACATCCGGTACTCCCCTGGATGTCTGGCAGCCCAGTAGTAGCAACATAAGACCGCAACGTGCTGATCAGATGTCCCTGGGCTATTTTCGAAATCTGGACAATAATAGTTGGGAACTCTCAGTTGAGTCTTTTTATAAGAAGATGCAACACCTGGTAGACTTTAAAAATGGTGCAAACATATTTTTTAGTACTTTTTTTGGATCAGATCTGGTCTTTGGCAATGGGAAATCCTATGGCATCGAATTTCTTCTAAAAAAAAATCTGGGAAAACTAACCGGCTGGATGGGTTATTCCTTAGCAAAATCCGATAGAAAGTTCAGTGAGATAAACCAGGGCAAACCTTTTCCACCCAAATTTGACCGGACACATGACTTTTCCATCGTTGCCATGTATAAAATTAATCCCAAATGGACGTTGGCGGCTACCTGGGTTTATTATACCGGTAACGCAGTTACCATTCCTTTTGGTAAGTACCAAATTGCCGGACAAATTCTCGAAGCATATTCGGACCGTAATGCTTACAGACTACCGGCTTACCACAGGATGGACATCAATTTCACTTATACAACCAGGAAAGGTCATACCTGGAATTTATCACTCTACAATGCTTATGGAAGAAGAAATACCTACGCCCTTTTATTCAGAGATGATGAACCCGATCCATTGCGGTTGGCCTTATTTTCTTTTGTTCCTTCCATAAGTTATAATTTTAAGTTTTGAGGGCATCATGTTAAAAGAAATCAAGCTTCATTATTTTCTGAAAAAGATCAGCTTATTAATGCTTCTCTTTTCATCATCATTTTTAGCCTCTTCCTGTTTTCGCGATCCGGTTAATCTAGATTTATCAGAATATGGGCCAAATATTGTTATCGAAGGAAGTATTGCCAACAGGCCTGGGCCTCATTCGGTAAGAATTACTCAAACCACAGCCTATAAGGGCCAAAATAATTTTCCAGCTGTAAGAGGTGCTGAGGTAACCATTGGGGACGATTTGGGGAATTTGTTTGTATTGCAGGAAACAGAAGCCGGTCTATATCAGGCCTTCAATCTTGCCGGTCAACCAGGAAAGACTTATACCTTAAGCATCCTGGCAGATGGGAAAAAGTATACCGCCACCTCTACCATGCCACTTCCACTCATATTAAAAACTATAAATTTAAGCAGGGTAGCTCCGGGGGCGGATGTCTTTGAGTTATCATTTTCTTTCCAGGATCATCCCGGAATTGAGGATTACTGCTTGATTACCATATACAGTAATGGGGAAAAGTACGACCATTTTTTATATCAGGATAAATCCACTGACGGAGAGGAAGTTATCTTTGATGATATTAATGCCTATTTTTATTACGGAAATGTAGTAACCATTGAAGTTATCACGTTCGACCGAGCAGGTTATGAATTTTATAATTCAATTGATATGATTAATGACAGGGAAGAGGATGATGAAATTGTTGGTAACTTTGTACCGGTAACCACATTTAATCCCACCACAAATCTCAACAATGGTGCTCTGGGATATTTTGGTGCCAATGCCATTGGGATATATTCCAGAACAGTTAATTAGATTTTGAATTAATACAACAAAAAACTCTCACACTAAATAGTCCTAATATTCCAACAAATACTGTTTAACCTAAAAAAACATGATCATTTGTTAAAATGATTTGTCTTGGTCCTGTCGGTTAAATTCACTTTTTAATTTCAAATTTTAGATCAAGAACAGCTATAATCTCATAAATCGCTCCCTGCCCGATAATATTAAAAAAAATATTGACAAAAATATTCCCATATTGTATAATGGATCATAAGATTCTTATGTGTTATGGAGGAGAGGAATCTTCCTGATGATATTTTATTATTGTCGAACAGACCGGGAATTTTACCTAAATTTTTCTGGTGATTTACCATGCCCTCCCCCATTTGTAAAACATAAAATTCATATAAATAAATTAGTATTTCACAATATCGGAGTCATTTCAAGCTGAGCATCGCATAATCTAATTTTTTTTCGGACCGCTCGGCTTTTGTATCAAAATTTGTGAATTAAAGGTGCTTTAAAAACCGGTTTATTTGACCACATATTCCGTCAGTTAACCGGATAAATACATTGACTATCATTAAAATACCGGAGAAACCATATGCGTTTTCAAAGCGTTTTTTTGACCGGTTTCCTGCTCTTGTTCGCCCTGATTTCCCTGGCAGGAGCACAACCAGATTGGTTCAAAAACCTTGCCGAAAAGGAAGTTACCTATATTCCCCATCAAAAAGCGGATGTGATTGTACTGCACGATGTGGGTAAGATTGAAATATCTTCAAATCTCTCGGCGAATATTCAGACTCAAACTGCCTACAAAATTCTGAACAGCGACGGTGAAGGGTATGCCACGCTAACACTTCCCACATCTTCCCATATCAAAGTAAAAGGCATAAAGGGCTGGGTTTATACTAATGAAAAGGAATATAAAGATCTACCAAAGGAAAATGTAATCGAGTTCAGTCCACAGGAAAGCTCTGCTTATTATGACGACAACCGTATGGTGATGGCCAGCCTACCTGCAATAGAACCAGGCGTCATTGTTGGGTTTGAAGCCGAAATTGAAGAAAAGGGATGGACCAGTACCTACCAACATTTTACTTTCCAGCGCTCGCAACCGGTGCTATTCACCAAACTTGAGCTAAAAATACCTGATGACTGGAATCTGGTTCAATCGGAATGGAAAATGGATGGAATCGATTACCAGAAACAGGATGAGTGGCATATCTGGACCGGAACAAACTTACCCTATGTGGAAAAAGAACCATTGAGTCCTTCATGGTATTACCTCTCGAAAAGAATTGTCATAAACTGCTACAATCCGCAGAAAAATGATGATCAACAATTCCAGGAATGGCAGGAGGTGGCTAACTGGTGTTCCACAGTTTACCAGGAACCGGCCACCCCCGGTTCGGAAGTCACCAAGATTGCCCAGGAAATTACTGCAGATAAGACTACTTTCGAGGATAAGATACAGACTATCGCTAATTTTATGCAGAAAAATATCCGTTATGTGGGTATCGAAATCGGTAAAGAGCGCTGGCAGCCCAGGATGGCCGACTACACTTACTATAACAGGTATGGGGACTGCAAGGATAAAACCACATTAATGCGGGCTATGCTCAAATCCGTCGGTATTTCCTCCGCACCGGTTCTGGCAAACAGCAAATATCCGGTGGATCGGAAATTGCCAAGTCCCTTCCAGTTCGATCATTGTATCATCGCCATTAAAGTTGAAAATCCGGCGGATATTTCTGAATTCCACAATGCGGTGCTCGGCAACTGGTTATTTTTCGATCCTACTGACCCCACAGTAGACATTGGTGAAATCCCCTGGGCTCTCCAGGGTGGAACGGTCCTGCTCGGCGAATCCGGGGATTCAATTCTATACAAGCTCCCCTATCCTGATCCGGAAGATTATAGAAGAAAAATTAGTCTTACCGGTGAGATTAACCCCGACGGTAGCTTTTCTGCCAGCGTTTCAATAGCTCATTTTGGCGGTTGGGCCTCCGACGAGAAATATGAAAACCAACACATCATGATTGATAAAAAGACCGACCAATGGAAGGAATATATCTCGGAGATCTTACCGGGATGCTATATATCTAATTTCACTGTAAATTCAAACTCCGACTCTGCCTGCCTGGAATTTAAGTTGACCGGAAATTCCATTTTCTCAAAATCCGGAGATTATATTCTGCTGAAACCCGATATTTTTCAGTCCATTGAATCGGCAAGATTATGCGAGAAAACACGGAGGCAGCCCATCTGGTTTGGACCACCCAAAGAGACAGAAACACGTCTATCCTGGCATTATCCTGCTGATTGGATTGCGGTTTCCACAGAATATTCGACCCAGGAGGAATGCCGCGGGGCAATTGTAAAATCCCATATCAGGCTTTCAGATAACCTGATAAACTATCACACGGTTTATCAGCAAACCGGAAGACTGATGCCACAGGAAAATTATCAGAAAGCAATGGATTTTTGTCGAAAGCTTAGTGGTGTTCGAAGCCAGACCGTGTTATTTACGCTTTAACAAAAAGGGGTAATCATGAAAAGGGTAATTACTTTTATTCTGATACTTATTTTATTTGGGCAAGTAATGGTTTATGCCGGGGATGATTTCCAATGGGAACCGGTTACTGAAAGTGACTGGAATATTACTCTGGATATATCAAAGATCAACAAAGATGCGGTAATGATATTTGAAAAAATTATTGCCGACGATCAGAAGTTATTCGATGAAAAGTGCTATTATACCATTTATCGCCGGATCAAGATCTTCAATAATGAGGGTCGGGAATGGGGTGATGTTACCCTGCCTTATTTAAAAAAATCACAGAAAATCGAAAAAATTATGGGTCGCACCATTCTTCCCGACGGAACGATTATTCCACTGAATGAATCCCAGATATATGAAAAGGAGGTTTTTAAATCCAAAGAACTGAAAGTAAAACAGAAATCATTCTATTTACCGGCAGTCTCTGATAATTGTATCATTGAATACTACGTGAAATACCGATTGAAATCCCCCAGAAATAACTGGATTATTGAAAAGGACATATATCTTAAGAAGGGAGAATTTGTCTGGAAATTTTATCGGGGCGAGGGTTTAAGCGATCTGCATTTTTCCCTGATTTCGGAACACGTTACCCCCAACTACCTCTGGGTAAATACCCAAAGACCACTCAAGGTGGAACAGAGACCCTCCCTGAAAAATCCGGAAGAGGTAGTGTTTTCCATCGAAGACATTGATGCGTTCGATCCCGAACCCTATACCTTACCGGATAATGTTTTGAAAGCCAACCTTTATGCCTATTATGGTGGTTCCGGTGCTCCCGGGGCCTACTGGGGCGATTTGAGCAAAAGCCGGCTGGACAATCTGGAAGGTTTTACCAAGAAGAATGACCGGGTCAAAGAGACAGCTGAGGAATTTCAGAATCTATCGGACAAATCAGAAAAAATTAAAGCCGCTTATGAATGGATTCAGAAAAATCTTAAAAATATCGATTATGAAGATGATAAGGAAAAATTTGATGACAATAAGAGTGCGGATGACGTAATCAAACACGGTTATGGTACCGGAAGAGAGATAAATATGACCTTTTGCGATATGCTGCGGGAGTTGAATATTGACGCAAAGATGGCCTATGCAACCGACCGGGATGATGCCCTTTTCGAAAAAAAGGCCAAATACTGGCAGTTCAGTAGATCACTTATCGCGATTCAAAATGAAATGGGTGGCACCTATCAATTTTATAATCCCAGTTTAAAATTCCTGGAGATGGGATCGCTCCCCTGGTACAATGAAGGGGTTGAAATTTTTCTGACCGGGGAAATTAATCAGCAGTTTTGCAATTCTAATTTTTCCGAATCCAAACAAAACATGGTTAAACGTAACATCAGTTTCAGCATGGACAAAAATTTTCAGCTCATTGGCTCAGCCTATGAGACACACCGGGGTCATTCCGCCAGGGATCTCCGTATTCATCTGGTGGAAGAAAAATCCCGTGAGCAAAATAATTACCTGATGAATTTTGTAGAATCAAATTTTGATGGATTCAAACCCGATTCATTCCAGATTCAAAATATTGAAGATATTCAGAAGCCGCTGACCATTAAATATAATGTCAGGTGTTCTGCTCCCTGGGATAAAAGCGGGAATAAAATCATTATTCATCCGGTTGACTTTTTCAGCCAGCACGAGAATGCTTTTCATGCCGATAACCGGAAATTTCCAATCATGTTCGACTATGCCAAAGAGATAACCGAATCCATTCAGATAGAATTACCGGAAGGCTGGAAAATTGCCGCATTACCTGCCGAGGAAAATTTTGGAAACAGCGCCGGATTTTGTCAGTTCAGGGCGGAAAGTCTGAACGAAGGTCATAAAATTTCCATTCAGAAACGGTTTATATTAAACTATCCTTTCTTCCGGACTTCCAGTTACAACAAGGTCCAGGACTTTTTTATGGCCAACCAGAAATTGAAAAATTTCGCGGTGATTATTGAAGAGGAAATATTATAGAGAAATAATTTATGTGTTAGTACAGATAGTATGTTGGCCGGGTGAAATAAATTATGTCTATCAATCTTGGTATTATAATTTTCTGTTTGATTGCGGACATACTTTGTAAAGTAGAGACTATAAAGAAAAAAAAGAAAATTTGAATTCTATTATAATTGTCTATCGGTAAGGAGACAATTAGACCCCTTTCTGTACCATTACAATATTTTCTATGAACTTAGAAACAAACTCTTGGTTTCTCATTTTTACCAGTCGATCAAATAATATTTGCAAATATTAAATCGGTCAGACTAATTTTGTCAAAAATTAAAGTAACAAATGGGATTAAATGATGCCGGACAAAATTAAATGGGGGATCATCAGTACCGGTTATGTGGCCCATGAATTTGTCCAGGACTTTCATTTAGTCAAGGATTCGGAAATTGTCGCGGTGGCCTCCCGCTCCGGTTCCCGGGCGAGGGATTTTGCCCGCCAATACAAAATCCCCAGGTGGTATGGCAGCTACCGGGAATTAGCCCGGGATCCTGAAATTGATGTGGTTTACATCGGCACTCCGCATGTTTTCCATAAAGAAAATAGTTTGCTCTGTCTGGAAAACGGAAAAGCCGTACTGTGTGAAAAGGCCTTCACCATAAATGCCCGGGAAGCCCGGGAGCTGGTCAGTTATGCCCGGAAGAAAAAACTGTTTCTGATGGAGGCAATGAAAACCCGATTCTTCCCGGCGGTTTTTGAGCTGAAAAAAATGCTGGCCGACCAGGCTATCGGAGAGATAAAAATCATCAGTGGGCAGTTTGGCATCTTCCGCGAGTACGATGACCAGCATCGGCTCTTTAATCTGGAATTGGGCGGCGGTGCCCTGCTGGATATTGGCATCTACCTGATCTCCTTCGGATCCATGCTTTTCGGCAAGCCGGTGTATGTTTCCGGGCAGGCAAAATTCGGCAAAACTGAAGTAGATGAATATGAGATCGTCAGTCTGGAATATGAGAATGAGGTACTGGCGAATTTTTCCATCTCCTTCCAGGCACCTTCTCCCCGGGAAGCCACCATCCGCGGGACAAAAGGTTACCTCAAACTGCACGAACCGCTTCACCGGCTTCATCAAATAACCACAGGATTATTGGATAGTGAAGAAAAGACTACCAGTTTCCCCTATACTGGCAAGGGCTTTCATTACCAGGCAACCGAAGTGGTGAATTGCCTGAGAGCCGATAAAACCGAGAGCGACATCATGCCGCTGGAAGAGTCGGTTGAAATTATGGAGACCATGGACAAACTACGGCAACAATGGGGACTAAAATACCCAACCGAGTCATGAAAAATTAAATAGTCTTTTAAATCTTAATAACAACCAATTAGGGGTCACAAATCCAAATTTCATGTATTTAGGGGAAAGGGAGAACTATCATCTCGAACGTAGTCATGGCTTTTGGACTGTTAAAGTTTGTCATTCCCGAATGTTTGTATCGGGAATCCACTGTTAAAAACTACAGATTCCCTGCCTGCAGCAGGCAGGGCTGCGCCAGCCAGACGGGGAGGAATCTGCATACTCGTTGGAGATTTCTCGATTCCCGAGCACTCAATTTTCTAAGATTTCAAATCTGACTTAATTGATTATTTTGAGTGCTCGGTTACTCGAAATGACTGTTCTGTAAAACCGGCAGGTATATTCAAACCAACCAGGCAACCAGTAATAACATCAGCAGGGCAAAAAAACCACCGGCATAAAAAGTGGCATCGATGCCCGACATCAGGAAAACAAATCCCATCACTAGCGGTCCCAGTGTCTGTCCCAGGCGTAGAACCATCCCGTTGAGGGACATAAAGGCACCGCGATATTTCATGGGTGCCATTCCAGCCAGCAAAGACTGGATACTGGGAAAATTTACCCCGTGTCCCAAACCAAAAATAATTGCCGGTATAAACAGTAATTCCATTTTGTGCATCAGGGGAAATAGCACCAATCCCAGCGCATAAAAAAGGCAGGATAACTGAATCAGTCCTTTTTCCGAAAATATCCGGGTAAGGCTGCGCAATCTGGACGAAGTTATCGCCGTACTGATAGACATGGCCGACATGACCATTCCGATAACCAGGGAAGATGATTTAAATTCCTTTCCCATCAGCACCGGTAAATAGGTGAGAAAAGAGCCATAAAGTATGATAAAGACAATCACACTGGCAATAAACAAACCGGCCACATGCCGGTTGTAAACATTTTTCCATACTTCCCTTAAATAGTGCTTTAAATGCTGGGTCGACTCGGGTTCGGGATTTTTTAAATATATGATCACGATAATCCCTATCGGAATGGCCACCAGCGGTAGAAAGAACGGATAATACCATCCCAGCAGAGCCATGGCACCACCGATGAACGGATAACTGGCAGTTCCGACACTCAATACACTGGCGTTATATCCCATCATGGCGGTTCTTTCCTTACCGGCATACAGGTCTCCAATCAGGGTTACATTGAGCGATCCCAGCGCAGCTGCACCAATTCCCTGGAAAAAACGTAAAGTCAGCAATAAGTGAAAATCCCGCACTAGTGCACAAGCACCACCGGCAATACCAAATAGAAACAGAGAGGGAATTAAAATCCGTTTCCGGCCATAACGGTCTGCCAGGACACCCAATACCGGGGTCAGGATTAATCCGGGTAAGGTAAAGATGGTAATGAGCAATCCGATTTTCTGGGTCGAAATGGAAAATACAGTGATAATTTTGGGGAAAGCCGGGGTAATGCTGGAAACTCCCAACACGGCCATCAGGGTTATTCCGAAGATAATAGATAGATTGGTATCGATCCGGCGATTATTGTTCAACACTTACTTTCCATCAATAAAATGGTTTTTGTCTGATCAGGGAACGGTCTAGAATTCCAGATAAAATAATATAAGCGAAGTCACGGGCTTTGTCAATCCGGGAAAGAGAACTCGTCCGGATCTCGATTTTATCTAATGTGGCAGGCTTACATCGGCAACAGGTTTTTTTCAGGAAGTGGACAGATCTCGTTTGCGGAAGAATAGAAATGAGTCAAATAATTTTATTGAAGCCAGGATAAACAGGGCAACCATAAAATATTTGATGATCTGTATTTGATTGGGATTATTCTCAAAATATTTCACCAGATAGTTAAGACCATTTTGTACGGTCGGATTAATGTTCGCCCATAGATTCAGCAGTGGTTGTATTCCGACAAAATAAATAAAGACAATCATACCGGTTATCAAGGCCATGGCCAGGAGTATCTGATCCAGATACTTTTCATACCATCTATGTTTCTGCTGATCTGGAATACCCGCTAAAACCGTATCAACAAAATTAACAGGTAGATCAACTTCCGGAGGCTGATTAAGTATTTTATATATTTCCTGGTAATCAGATATCTTACGCTGGCAAATGTGACAACCCGGGAGATGTTTTTCCAGGAAGATTTCCTCTTCTCGGTTTAGCACCTTATCAAGATATTTTTGTATTTCAATATCGGTAAGATGTCTCATCAGACGAACTCCTCTTTATAATATTTTTTTTCCAGGGCAACTTTTAATAATTGACGGGCCCGATATAGATAACTTTTAATCGTCCCCTCCGGTTTGTCCAATACCTGGCTGATTTCCTGGTACTTCATTCCTTCCAGGTGGTAAAGCGTAATCACAATTCTAAAAATCTCCGGCAGGAGTTCTATCAGAGCTGTAAGTTTTTCTTTGATATCCCCTTCTTCAATATCCTTATGAACAGAATCATCGGAATTTTCCGAAACATAATTTTCTATCAGAAGATCATCGGAGACCAGAGCCCGTTTCTTTTCCAGATGGTTGATACAGGTGTTGTAGGCAATACGGGCGATCCAGGTGGATAGTTTGGATTGTCCGCGAAAATTAGGCAGATTCTGATAAATCTTCATGAATACATCCTGACAGATATCTTCCCGGTCTTCCCGGCATTTTACCATCCGGAAAACGACATGGGCTACCAGATTCTGGTAATTTTCCACCAGCAAACGAAAAGCATCCTTATCACCAGCCAGAACCTGCCGGATCATCCGGTCTTCTGAGATGTTCTCGTCTTTGCCATACATAGTTATATTGACAGGAAAAGCTGGAAAATGTTGCAATATATTTTCATGATTGTTGACTTAATCCCAAAGATCCATGATCTTAAACTTCTAGCGGTATAATAATCCGTCATCTTGAGCGACCGAGCACTCAACATTAAAAATTAGACCCTAAAAGAAAGTCTCCATTGAGTGCTTGGGAGTCGAAAGATCTTTCTTTTATTGAGCAAATTGAAAATTAGATCTCTCCGCTCAGTCCCGGACAAGCTGGGACTCCGGTCGAGATGACAATTAAATTAATCGTTTAATGATTAAACATATTCATGAATTGCAAAATCTTGTAATCACTGTAATTAATAAACCATCATATTTCTTTCTCAAATGTGCAACATTTTAACCAGATATCTGTCTATTCTAACAAAAGAACGAAAATCTGAAAGGAGTAGATAATGGATTTTGATTTCTTAATCGGGATCAGTTTTTTTGTGGTGGTGGGTTATGTGATTAAAGTGCTGTCCGATAACCGGGTGCGAAAGAATCTGATTGAAAAGGGTGTTATTGACGAAAATGTAAAGTATTTGTATGCGGATAAAGGACCTTTGCAGTACCTCTCTTCCCTCAAGTGGGGTCTGGTTTTAATCGGAATCGGTTTGGCTTTCTTGTTTGGTCAGTTTTTTCCTTCCCGCATCAGCGAAGAGATGACCGTGGGCGGCATGTTCCTGTTTGCCGGTCTGGGATTTCTAATCTACTATTTTGTGGCCAAAGAAAAATTGAGCCAGATTAACCACCAGAAAGCTTCTCAATAAAAATTAAATAGCTGGTCATCAAAAGATTTTTGGTGGCTGGCTTTTAATAACAATAGCTGGATGGAGAGTAAATATCAACTTTCGTATTATTATAACCAGGTAAATTTCCGAGGCTTTTAAAATTGTTCAAACGTAGTTCTTTGTATAATTGATTATCTTTAGCGATATAAACATAGGTAATTAATTTTCCAAGTTTCGGGATTTGTGGGTATCTTTCATAGGCTGGTATGATGTTAAACTTTTTAATAAACTCAAAAATGTCACTCATGTAATCTATCTTATCATTTACATTACCTGATAAACTAAGTCTAAATACGTCTGGTGGAAAAAGAATAACCTCTAATGGATTATGTACTCTACTAGAATCAATATTAATATTAATCAGGGATTTTGGTGTCAAATATACAACTAGACTATCTCTAATTATTTCAAATTCATTAACCTGATCGTTTAATAACACAATTAATTTCTTTTTCTCCAGATCATTAAGAAAATACCTAGAAATGTATACATTTTTCCTTGATTCCTGAATCATCTCACCCAAATAAAGACCATTTTTCCTGTAAAATTCTGAGTTATCCATAAAATCGTAACCCAAAATCTCAATCTGTATTTTATCTTTATCATAAAATGTATCTGTATAGAGTCTCGACGACCAGTATGCAGTATTTGGACCGGTGATACATGAAAAATGAAGTGCTGGTTGAAATACATCGTTTATTTTTTTTGAACATAAATATAAATTTAATTCTTCAGGTACAGTTAAATGGGGTTGTTGGAATTGTGAATAAGCAATGCTCACTATCATGAGAACTATTAGGTTAATAATACTTTTCATAATAACATAAGTCCTTATACAGATAGCAAAATACAATTATATTTTTAATGACACGCCAGCCGGAAAATCTCTCTCAGCATCTCCAGGGCTTTTTTCATATCCTCCACCAGAATATTCTCTTCCAGGGAGTGCTCCAGTTTCGCCCCGATGCCAATCACCGCCATTTCTATCCCCTGATTGTTGTAAATGGAAGCATCGGTAAACCCGGTGATAAAAGTTGTCCGGGCATCAATCCCCACCTTCTTCAACGCTTTCTTGGCAATCTCAACTGTCCAGGAATCTTCCGGAATATCCACCGCTTTACATAAATTATCGATCTTAATCTGAACAGTTGCCCCGGCCGACTTTACCTGCTCCTCAATGGTCCGGCGCATGGCGTCTGCCAGATCCTGCGCTTTCTGATGATTCAGGCTACGGCATTCCGCCAGGAACTGGGCTTTTTCCGGCACACCATTGCGGATCAAACCCCCACTAATTACCCCCACATTGGCCGTAGTTTTCTTATCTATTCTTCCCAATTGAAGTGCGGCAATCGCCCGGGAAGCGGCCAGGATTGCATTAATTCCCTTTTCCGGCTCCATCCCGGCATGAGCCGATTTCCCCCGAATGTCCACGTCAATGGCAAAATAAGAGGGTCCGCCAATCACAATGGTATCCAGGGTGTCATTATCCAACAGGAAACCTTTCTTTGCCTTCAACATGCTGAAATCCAGATTTTTAACCCCCAGTAAGCCCACCTCCTCTTGTCGGGAAATGGCCACTTCGATATTGGGACGTACCTCACAGATACGAAGCGCTTCCAGCATCTCAGCGATACCGGCCTTATCATCTGCCCCCAGGATGGTTTCGCCCTTGGACCGGATAACCCCATTTTCAATAATCGGCTCAATGCCAACACCCGGTTTTACCGTATCGGCATGGCAGGACAACAATATGGGTTCGGTTTTCGTGCATTGCTTCGCCGGTAGTTTAGCCACCAGATTACCATAGGCATCGAGCACAACATCCGCCCCAATTTTCCCAAACTCCACCTGTAAATATTTCATCATTTTTTCTTCATTGCCGGATTCGCTGTCGATCCGAACCATTTCCATGAATTGTTCAATCATTCTCTCAGACATTTGGCAACTCCCTGGTTAGATATAAAGTTTATCAGGAATACTATGTGGGAACAATATATAATTGATCGACGGTTTTTACAAGGAATTGTAAGGATCGGGGAAGAGGAATTAATACACCTCAATTTACAGAAACCCTTTATAGCGCCCGTTAATTATAAACCTCTATCAAGCAGGTGCGAAGTGCAATAACTCCTGTGAAGGTGGTTACTCTACGATGAACAGTAATATAATACCTATATGTTTATGCGAACGGGATTCCGAACCAAGTTCGGAATGACAAAAATGTGCTACTTATAAAAAACTTCTTAATTTTTTATTTATCATTCTTCTCCGGCAAATTCAACTTTTCCCGGTATTCCAGATAATTTTCCGGCCGGTAGGAGGAAAGAACTTCCACCCTCTCCTCCACTGCTGAGGATACACTTTCTACTGAATTTTTTGCCTGACCAATAGGTCTGGTATAACCGGGAAAAAGGACAAAAAGCCCCTTCTTGGAATTTCTCAATTCCCCCCTAACCTCTGGTTTGATAACTTTTTTAATATACTCCTCATCAAAGGAAAGTCCGCACTCTTCCGCCCGCTCTTTCATCCAAGTAAATGCGATATCGGATAAACCACTGTCCTCATATCCGCCGCCAATATTGGTATGAACCCCGGCAAACCAGACCTGCTCCACTCTCTGGTAATCAAGTTTTTTGGTTTCCCACAGGGTTGGTTTGAAGGGCCTTCTTCTTTCATCCACCGCCAGGGCATGAAAGGCGTTATCCACATAACTGCTTAGCATCACATCGTGAAATTGATGCCGGCGGCGGGTAAGGAATTTTAAACCATGGATGGGGATACCCAGTGAACCGACTGTATCCCACACCCCGATAAAATTAATTCTAATTTCTCTGGAATATGCTTTTCTGAAATCTATGGCCTCCTGTGAAGCAGGTGCAATTTTCCTGCTCCGATAGAGTTCGAACGCTTCGGGAAGTTTATCCGCATGGATTTTCTTTAGCAAACCCGAATTCCGGATAAAACCGGCGGCACTCCTCACCGTGTATGCTCCGCGGCTGAATCCAAAGAAAAATATTTCATCCCCTTCTTCATAATTGTGGATTAGAAAACGGTAGGCATCCTTAATATTATCATTCAATCCCTGTCCGAACGCCCCACCGGTCAACCTATCCAGTCCCCACCCGGTACCTACTCCTTTATCATAAAAGACAATCTGAGTTTTCCCATCCTTGCCGAACGGGGCAACTGCCCGGGCAATCTTTACCACATTACTGGGGCGGTATTTTCCCCTGTCCTTCTGATCCGGGGTATTCCAGGTACCGTCCGAACAGATAACAAGTCTTTTGGACATTTGGTTACTCCTCTAATTAAGGGTTAATACCCATTTATATAATCCAAATCCTGGAAAATTTACTCTTCCTTAACCGGGAGAACATGAATGGCTTTAATCACCAGCTGAACTGAATCTCCCACTTTTAAATTGAGGTCTTGCACGGATTCGGTGGTCAAAACTGAACCCATTTCCGCGGGAACCGTCACCTCAAATTTCACCAGGGACATAATGTCATCACTTTGAATCGATTTTACCCGGGCGATAATTTTGTTTCTGGCACCATATTTCATTCTTTGCTCCTTTTATCATACTACGTAAATTTTAGTAATCTGAAAATTTGTGCAAATAGAATTGTTTTTCAACCTAAATAGAAGGGTAAATTTAACAGCATTTAAATTTGAAACCTAAAATTTTAAGGTAGATGCCGGTCGAAACCAGACAAAATCGGAAAATAGCGGATGATCAAAAAACACTTACATCTTTTCTGCCGTGGCCAGAATTTTGGAAAAAGAATACATTAATCCACGAATGATCCCGAAAATAACCACGGGTGAAAGAAGGATATACCAGGCCAGCAACCAGGTGGTTTTGTCAAACAGGTTGGTAAAGGAATGATAGAAATTTTGCGACATGGTGGGACGTGCCACTTCCTGACTAAAATTGGCATAAGATCCAATATCATATTTCTGGGAGATTAAATTATAAATTTCCAAGCGTTTCTGCGGATCCTGCATGGAATGGGAAAAGTCGGTATAGGAACCCAGATCAAATTCCTTACCAAAATTATTATAATAACGAATTTTGTTTTCAATGTAAACATCCGTGTCCCTTAAAGGGATGGCAGCCAGTAACATAAAACCAATGATTAACAGTACTGCAATGAACAAAAATTCGCGAAAAAAAACAAAAATTCTTTCTGCCATGTTCCCTCCGCTAATAATCAACAATAACAGATTGGCATTCTCTCAAGTAATTAAAAATTTCAGCACTCAATTGTATCACAGAGCAATAAATCCTGATTAATGTCTGATCTTCTTTTTTATTTCTTGGAAATACAATTAAAAATAATGAATTGAGTTAAATAAAACAATATGTTTTATGACAAATTTTATCAGAATATTTTCTGAAGAAACAACTTCAAAATCAGTGCTTATTAACTATTTTTAGAAAACCATCCGGGATAGAAACAGTTTTGTTTTGCCGGTAATCGAAAAAGGCAATCCTGGTCTTGGCCCGGGCAATTTCCCTTTCGGAGCCGCTCTCACTGATTTTGTAGATGAGATCGCAAGCACGTTTACCGATATCATCCACTGAAATTTCAAATCGTAAAGTATCGCCATAATAGGCCTGCGATTTATAGATAATCACTGCATCCGCCATGATAATCCCATAACCGTCCACATTATTCTCTGCGAAACCATAATTTTTAAGAAATTGCAACCGGGCCTCCTGAATTAGGGATAACATGGCATCATTACCCAGATGCCCGCCGTAATTGATGTCGGTAATCCGAAGGGTAATTTCGGTGGAAAAAAGAAATTGGTCGGGTAATGTAATAACGGCTCGTGCCAAGCGATAATCCTATTTGTTGTTCACCCGGGTCAGAATCAGGTAAAAAGCGGTCTGAGGATCGGTTTCACTTTTCAGCAGCATTTCAGTGGTACAGGAGATTTGATCAACAAGATGTTCGTATTTATAATGGACATTAAATCTGTCCAGAATATCTCTTCCCAACTTGCTCAGAATATTTGCCTTCACCTGATGGATGCCGAGATAAACCAGGATTAAGGCCGAGGCCCGGCCGACCACTTTGTCCTCTACCAGCAAGTGATTCCTCGCCATATCATTTTCTTTTAGAAATTGATTCAGATCGATCAACGGATAGAGCCATCTTTTTTCACTGGCAAAGATTAATTTATTATCTATGAAAACCAGAAGAGTTGAATTCTTCATAACTATATTTTAGCGTCCGATCGCTTAAGTTAATGCGATTGAAAATATAAAACATCAAACAAGTATTAATAAAATTCTGAAAAATTAAGCCTGCTCGGGACCGGTGGTTGCCCTGCTTTTGCTGCGTTCGATGGATTGCAGGGCCAGATAGTTTTCCCCAAATTGCTTCATATTATCCAGCTCGGTATCATACTGATCGAAGTGCCGCTCCTCATCCATTACCAGATCTTCGAATAATTTCTTGGATTGCGAATCGGCATTCTTGGCGCATTCGTTTGCCCATAAATTATAATCCCTGGCGCTGTGCTCTTCCATTTCGGCAGCGGTAATCAGCATTTCCCGGACATTATGAATCTTATTTACCTCGTGTGAAGCGATCAATTCCACTTCCCCTTTCAGGAACAGGATTCGCTCAGCCAGTCTCTCGGTATGCAACATTTCTTCGATGGCCGTTCTTTTAAACAATCCTGCTAATAGATCAAATCCCTGATCATCACACAGGAAATGAAAATACATGTATTGGTGGATGGCGCTCATTTCATCGGCCACCGCTTTGTTGAGTAATTCAATACTTTTTTTGTGCATTGGGATAGTCTCCGTTCAATTTTGATTTTTATATTTTTTTGGAATATAGCGATTACTTCATGATAAGAAAATATATAAATAAAACGCGATCAGCAAATTCAAGGAGATTAATCGCGTGTTGCGCAAATTCTCAATATAATTCTGACTGAAAAATCTGAAATTGATTTTTTGCTTAAGGTATGAAAAAAAGTTAGCAAACACCCGGCGACTGCTTGATCTATTACTGCCGGTTTATGTCAATGCGATTCTATTCCCACC
The DNA here is from genome assembly GCA_964452045.1 of uncultured Calditrichaceae bacterium. Lineage (GTDB taxonomy): Bacteria > Calditrichota > Calditrichia > RBG-13-44-9 > RBG-13-44-9 > CAYVKM01. The sequence continues at coordinate 14,498 of CAYVKM010000036.1, read as the reverse complement.
AGGCAATCAGACGCAGATTTGCTGCACCGGGATAGAATGGAGGCGTTATATAATTCAGGCGGTCATCATGTCGATAATTCTTCTCAAAACTCTGAAACATCTTCGCATTTCCCCGCTCGCCCTGATAGACACTTCCCAGATAATCCAGATGCCCATCCTTGTTCATATTGGTTGCGGTAAGCGATCCGGTGATAGCCATTAAAACAGTTTGCACATACCAATCAGTAGTACTACTATTATCGAATATGATATCGTTCATGGCAACCAGTGCCAGAAGATCGTCCGAGCTGGGATTCGTCACCGGATCGTCGGCGTAGGACACCTGAGTACGCAGAATAATGTTTTTACCCGAACCAATTGAAATACCACCTGCAGGGGTATTCACCTTCCCCGGTCCAAAAATGACCACCGGACCAGCAGAATAGATGGCGCCGTTAGGAGCAATAGCCGAGAAAGTGACATCATCCAGAATCCTGGTTCCATTTTGATAAATATCAATAGTGCCGTCATTGTTTAATTCCACTTTCATGGTATCCGGGGAAAAGGCAAATGTGTAACCCGTCCAGGCAGCGGCATTTATCAGATCATTCATGTGGGTCACTTCCGGGACATAAATACCTACCTCATAACCTCCCAGAAACTGGCTTTTTGCGTTTTTTGGCGGAGCGGATATACCTTTTCCTGCGGTAGCCTTGCCATAGAAAACAATTGATTTGTCATTTTGATGATTCAGGGTAGTATTGGTATGTATAGGCCCCCAGACAGTATCCCCGGGAGCCCAGTTCACACCATTCTCTTTTCCGGTAAAAAAAGTGTACTTTGTATACGGATTACTTCCTTTGAAAAAGGCAGCCACTGTATCCTGTATACCATAGTATTCGGTGGCGCTCATAACCATCAAAGTGTCATGTAAATTTTGGAAAGCCAGACTGAAAGTTCCTCCCCGAAAGGGCACATTCACCATTGGCCCGCGCCAGGAGTAGTCTTCATAAAGTTTGGCGGCAGCAATGTTAAGGCCGCTGATAGAAATTTGATGGGCAACAGTTTTGGTATAGTAAGTGGATAAATTTTCTGCGGCTTTCGAAGAAACACTGCCGGTCTTTAGACGATAGGCAGAAAATAATAAGGACATTGCGAAAACGACGATTAATGCGGCTTTGCCTCCCATAATTACCTCCTTAAATTTCTGGATACCAATCGGGTTTGTTGCCAGAAAGAACTTCGATATTCCAACTTATCGGGATTAGCATCATTGCTGTAGGCTGCAGGATTTTCCACCTTTAACGTTACCCGGATCATTTTCACCGCTATCAGATTTGCCGGATTTGAAGTATCGACGATATTACCATCCTGATTTAAATACTCAAAATTAAAATCGGTAATAACTCCTACAATAAAACCGGTTGCCGGCAGACCATTCACCTTGCGGTAAAATATTCGATCGTCCGGATTGGAGCTATGTGCCATTTCAGAAACCGGACCAACATAATATTCGATAGTGTCGGCTTTCCAGTCCAGATTTAAATCACCCCGGAACTGCAGGTGGTTTGAATCTGCCAGAAGGACCGCACTCTCAAATTCCGGCACCCCAAAACCCATTTTTTTCAGATCGAATTCTAAGGTAGAAGTAATATTTGTCAAATTTTCCTGAACGATCAGATCGTCGTTGTGGGAATACAGATTCTTATTGGTTGAGTCCAATATGCCAAAAGACATCAGGATAATAAATCCACCGATTATAATTGAATTGAGAATGTCTAAAATGGCAAACATAATTTAATCCTTCCCTGATTAATTAAAATACCAATACCCGTGGACATAACTGAGCGAAAGGGTATCCGCAGAAACTTTGCTGGAGACGGAAACGCTTAGCTTTTTGAAAAAGCTTCGATTTATGGATTCTATATCCGGGTAAGCAGGGTTGATATAAACAACATTACAGGAAATATTATAAACATTTTGCAACGTGGTTTCTGCTTCGGTAAAACCATTAAAATCGTCGAAATCATCAAAAGTCGCGAAGTCAGTTTCTCCAAAATCTGGTCCCAGACTATTAGCGATGGTAAAGTCGGTAGGTATTTTCTCGATTTTTGTCGAATCCCAACTCTGTTCATCAAAAGGTAACTGGGATGCTTCCTCGATAATAGAACTGGCCAGGGCAATCGCCTCTAGTCCAAACCTGGTTTCGTTAAAAAACTGATCATCCTCTGTGAACGAATTGTTGATATTGATTGCAGTAAAAGTCAGTAAGGCTACCGCACCTATGGTAATAATACTCTCGCCACCTTGCATGCCAGCCTCCAATGTTATTAATGATATATATGTATGTAAAATATATGCTCACTTTTGCAGCGAAAATGGAAGGGAATGTTTCAGTGGTGTGCTTAAGAGGTATTGTTTTTATGGATTTTAGCATCTGAACATCCTTGTTTTTCTCTTCCCTACCTTAATAAGACTCAAATATTATACCACAGATCAATATTAATTGGGAATTGGATTGGTTGGGAAGTAAAGATTTTATTTCAGGGAGAGCGAAAAGTACGTTATGCTATCAATATACCTGGATTTAGCCTGTGGTATCCACACTCCTGAAATTTAATCAGGAGTGTTTTAATTTTATAAAATTCTAATCCACATCTTTATTTTGTTCAAATTTACCGGGTGTTCTCGGGGGCATGGTTTCCACAAAATTCTGGAGAAATTTTTTCACCGCACTCCAGTATTCCTGGTTATCAGGGGTGCTTTCCCACAGTGCCCGGGAACCATGAATTCCATCAGACTGGGGCAAAAAGTAAGATTTCTTTTTGCTGGGAATAGCCTGGTAGATGGACCACCAGCGATCTTTTTCATTTTTTGCCGAAGTGATGAAAACCGGGATCTGAATTTTTTTGGCACTTTCCTCGATGAAAGTAGCGCTTTTACCCAGTCGCTCAAAATATTCCCCGGGTGAAAATGCGATAACACCCGAAACCAGACCTGGATTATCCCCGGCAATTTTCAAGACCAGCGCTGCCGAATAGGAACTTCCCCAGATAATAACCTGCCTGCTGGCATAATTATTTTTGACAAAATTAATGGCGGCAATCATATCCGGCATGGCATCCAGATAGCTGTCGGGTAAATTTTTCTCCGCCGCCCGTTTGGCTGTCTCATTCACTACCTTATTCACCTCATTGCCCGAGCGCAGATCCACTGCCAGAGCGTTAAAACCAATCTCATTTAATTTCAGGGCGATATCACGATACTCTCCCCGGCTGTAACCCGCCTGATGAAATAAAATCAAAAATGGTGCGTCATGGGGATATTTGTGATAGAGATCGGTAGTAATTTCCAGACCATCGGCGGAAGGGAAAGTAACCGTTTTATATGGCAGATCTGCCGGCGACTTGGCACCCATCAGAAACAAAAAAATAAACAGAAATTTCATAACAGCCTCCTCGATTTCAAATTTATTCTATCCAATTATGAAAATGTTCCGGATAAAACCTTTACACTTGCAGATACATCAATTTAAATTTTCAGCTATATTTCATCTCTGGCAGACCCAGATATTTGCGAAGCATTCCTAACTGTCCGAGATGATAGGATTCATGCGAGATTAAAAAAGTAATTGCCCCAAGTACTGTGTCATCGGCAACGGGAAATTTAAACGAAGCCTTCCGGTTCAGAATTTCTTCAGGCAGCGTGGTCAGATGATCCGATAATTTCTGACTCAATTTCACCCAGTTGCTTCGGATTCTTTTTAATCCGGGCAATTGATCTGATTCTTCTACCTTACTTACTTTTTCAAATATATCCTTAAACGGATTTACCATTGTCAGTTCAAGCATATCGGAGATATAATACCGCGCATCCAGCAGATGGGCAGAAAAATAGATAACATTATTGATCCGATTGTCCGGGCACACCATAGCCATTTCATCTGTGACTTTTTCCGTTGCATTAAGAAACAGTTTTGAATTCAGATTGAAGATTAACTGGAGCGGTATGATTGAGTTTTGCATCATCAACTCTTTCTGTTTATCTGGTCTGCCCTAATCTAGCCGGGAAAAACAACCAATTCAAGTTTCGGTAGAAATAATATTATCAAAAAGTGGCTGACGGAAGCTTGACAAATTCAGAAAATTTTCGTAATCTGATAAACCTCTTGTTGGTATTGATCTTTTTATCCGGCATCTATAGATAAAAGAAAACATCTTAAAAATTGAATTCGGAACATATTTTAATTTGGCGATTGTTAAACTAATATGAATGAACTGATCAACAAAAGTGAAGCAGTAAAGAAAGCGGTTAAATGGATATCCGATCAAAGCCAGCAAAATAAGATGACAATTTCATCCCGGCTGTTAGAAGAAGCAGTTTTCCGGTTCGATCTTTCTCCCCGTGATGCAGAATTTATCTTTCAATTTTATAAAGTCTTTAAATCATAAGCGCATTCGCAACTTTAAAATAAAGTAGTTTCATATTTTCACAGGAGGCCCTGGATGAAAATATTTAACAACAAAGGAATGCTCTTAATCCCCGATCCGGAAAAGTTAAAGAAATTGGGCAAAAAGCGGGGAATAGCCACCGCCGGGAAAAAAATTCAGGTGACTCAGCTTTATTGTTCCGAAGGTCATCCCTTGATCTGCCCGGAAAATCCCACATTTGATGAAGAACCCGGTATTCATATTATTTGCGAAGGGGACACCTTCTGGCAATCCATTTACTTGAGCCCGTTTCAGGGAGATCACCGGAAAAAATTCAAAAATGATTTCAAACATGGCCAGATTCTAAGAATATTTTGTCCGGAATGCTGGACGGAATTTCCCAAGATTGCTCCACATGATTGTAAGATTGGCGCCATGCATGTGGCTTTGTTCCTGGAACCGGATGCGGACATAAACAATATTGTTTGTGTCTGTAACGTCTGGGGCTGCTATTCCAGTTGTCTACGGTTATCCGGTGAGGTCTATTCCGAAGTACGCTATCAATTTTTAACCAAATAACGGGATGCCATATTTAAAACGTGTTTTATTTATCTATGTTATGACATGCGTTCTAAGGAGATTTTAGAATATCTTGTGAGTTTATTCTAATCTTGGTAAATTAATTGCGAGATTTTTTTCAGGAGATTTATCAATGGTTAGTATGCATCGAAAAATTTCGGAAGGAATTGGCATTATCAGCATTAAGGGGAATCTGATCGATCCCGACGCACTTTCTCTGACCAACGAGGTAAAAAAATTACTCACCGGTCCGGAAAGCAAGATTATTATCGATCTTTCCCAGGTACAGAGGATGAACAGCTGTTATGGTTTAGGCGTCATCATGGCATCCTGGGGATGTATAAACCGGGCGGGTGCAAAACTGGTTATTGCCTCCCCAAATGAAAAAGTATCCCGCCTGTTCGAGATAACCAAGATCAATCAAATTCTAAAAATTAGCGATTCAGTTGAAGAGGCAAAAAAATTGGTCCAGTCCTGAATTGAATTAGTATATCCTGATTTAATAATGGATTTAAGAGTCGGGAGTAGGCAGATATGGAAGGAAAGGTTTTTATTTACCGGGAGAGGAGGCATGGAAAAAAATTTCATGATGGATATTATCCCGGTTAATCCCTTTTTCCCTTAACAATTTAGTTATTTCCTCGATCATAGCGTCCAGACCGCAGAGGTAGAAATGCGTCTGTGGAGAAAAATGCAGTTGGTTCAGTAGCCCGGTAACATGACCGGAATAAATTCCAGGTAAATTTTCCCGGGAAACGGCCAATTCCGTCGGACAGATTTTATCAAAGATATCCTTGCCAACCGCTTCTTCAAACTTTCTCACCCCATAAAGCACTTTCCGGGGAGGTTTGTGGGGATAGCTCTTGATATAAGAAAGAAAGGGGGCAATTCCGGTACCGGTGGCAATAAAAATAAAATCATCATTGCCATGCTGCAATCCGGGGCGAAAAGAACCCACCGGCAGGCTTATTCCAATGGAATCTCCTTCTCTGCGATGCTGCAAATATTCCGTAACCATACCGCCGGGAATATGTTTTATCAAAAATCCCAGATGCGGATCATTTATCCCGGAGGAAATACTGTATTCCCGCGAGGTAGCTCCATCCCCGGTATAAATGGAAACATAGTCACCTGGACTAAAATCTATATCTCCCCGCTCCAGGTAAATCTCAAACAGATCCCGGGTATGAAAAATCATTTTTTCAATTTGCAGCTTTTTTATATCCAATATATTTGATTGTTTGGTTGAACGAATTTTAACCGTCTTTATCTCTTCCATCAATTGGCCAAACTACTAATGAGCGTTTAATAACAGCAACTGGCTTTTAATGCAACCCGCCGGAAAAAGTTCTTTTATCTTGGATATTGATAATCAATTTGAAATATGGCCGTGCCAAAAGAAGAATGAAACGGTCTGGGGAGATATTGCTTAAACATATGGCTTGTTTAGAATCGGATCTAAGAGAGAAATTCTTCTGCCGAGAAAATTATCTGATTTATTTGGTCAATTTTTGGATGCCACTTTTGCCTGACGAGATCACCATGCTGGCTAATCCGATAAATAACCCATGCTCAATGATGCCGGCCCGCTCCTGAAGTTTTTGAGCCAATGCATCCGGCTGCTGAATTTCACCAAAATTGGCGTCGATGATCAGATTTCCCTG
>CAYVKM010000036.1:0-7746 GCA_964452045.1 uncultured Calditrichaceae bacterium | reverse complement strand
AGTTCCGGATCCACTTCATCCGCCCCGTCGATGGTAACATCAATTTCGGGATGTTCCTCCAGATTGGTAAGCGGGATTCCCAGCTCCTGGGCCAGACGGGCGGTCTTCACCGAACTCGGGATACCAAAAATGTCTTCTAAAGCCTCTGCCTGCAATAATTGGGAAATTATCTTAATGGCAATTGTGGCAGTGCTGCCGGTACCCAACCCAACAACCATTCCGCTCTTTAAAAAGGTAACCGCTTCCTTGGCTGCCTGTGTTTTAAATTCCTGGATTTGATCCATTACGCATCCCTCACAATATTTTATAAAAAGATACTGCTGACTTACCAAAAGTCAACATTATTAATAATCGGCGCCTTGGGCTAATACTTTCCCTTAATATTTATCTCCTTTTTTGAAAAAACCAGAATGTAAAAATCTTCAATTTCCCTTTCAGTGCAGGAACAACCTCCAGCGGTTTTCAGTATCTTCATGCAAATCAAATATATTGAAATTTCGAAAGGATTCAAGAAAAATTCTGATTATTTTTGTATCCCCTTTGAGGGTAGATTTAACAGAATGATTTAACAAATTTTAGTTTCATTTAAATCGGAGGAACAATGTTTTCCAAAAAAGGTATCTCATACCTGACATTGATAGTGATCGCAAGTCTAACAACTATATCAGTCATGAATTGTGGCAGAACGGAGAACAAAGACATGACATCTGAATTCACAGAATTTCTGAAAAGCTATGAAGCAAAGGTTATCCCGCTTTCCAAGGATCTCAATCTGGCTTACTTCAATGCGACAACCACCGGTAACCAGGAGTTGTACAAAAAAATGGAAGATCTGCAAATTCAGCTGAGCCGGATTTTTGCTAATAAAGAAGATTTTGCTCTGTTGAAAAAAATCAAAGAATCCGGAACGGTTACCGATCCGGTTCTGGCACGACAACTCCAGCTGATATACAATTCATACCTGGCTAAGCAGATTGATGAAAAGAAACTGGAAAATATGATTCAACTGCAAACAGAAGTGGAACAAAAATATTCAACCTACCGAGCCGAAGTCGATGGCGAAAAATTAACCGATAACCAGATTGAAGATATCCTGAAAACCAGCACTGATTCGGAAAAATTGAAAAAAACCTGGATAGCCAGTAAACAAATTGGTTCTGTGGTAAAGGACCAGGTCCTTCAATTGGTGAAAATGCGCAATGACGCCGCCCGGGAACTGGGATTCAGGAATTATCATGCCATGCAATTGGAGCTTAGCGAACAAAATCCCGACAGCATAGAGCAGTTGTTTAATGAACTTGATGATTTGACCAGGGCAACTTTTGCCAGTCTGAAATCGGATATCGATCAATTTCTGGCAAGAAGGTACGGCATATCCCAGTCGGATTTAATGCCCTGGCACTACCAGAATCGGTTCTTTCAGGAGGCGCCAAAAATCTATACGGTTGACCTGGACAAATATTATAAAAATAAAGATCTTGTTGAATTAACCCGGAAATACTATGATGGCATTGGCCTGAATATCGACGAAATGGTTAAGAAAAGTGATCTGTACGAGCGGGAAGGAAAATACCAGCATGCCTATTGTACCGATATCGACCGGGAAGGAGATGTCCGGGTGGTGGGAAATATCCAGCCCAATTACAATTGGATGAATACCATGCTCCATGAATTCGGTCATGCGGTCTATGACGAATATCATGACCGAAGTCTGCCCTGGACTCTGCGGGAACCGGCTCACACATTCACCACTGAAGCCATCGCCATGCTGTTTGGCCGATTCGCCTCAAATCCGGTTTGGCTGAAGGATGTAGTCGGAATTTCACAAAAAGATGAAAATGCCATTTCTTCCGACTGCTTTAAGTCCCTGCGATTGGAGCAACTGGTTTTCAGCCGCTGGGCCCAGGTGATGTATCGGTTTGAGAAAAGCATGTATGAAAATCCTGACCAGGACTTGAATAAACTTTGGTGGGATCTGGTCGAGAAATACCAGATGATCAAACGTCCGGAAGGCCGGAATGAACCGGATTGGGCTTCTAAAATTCATGTCGCTCTGTATCCGGCATATTATCATAATTATTTGATGGGCGAACTTCTGGCCTCACAGTTCTATTACTATATTGCGGAAAAGATGATTAAGGCAAAAGACATCAAGAACCAAAGCTTTGCTAACCAAAAGGAAGTCGGTAATTTTCTGATAGAAAAAGTCTTTCGGCCGGGAAGTCTTTATTACTGGAATGATATGATTAAAAAAGCAACCGGGTCAAAACTGAGCGCTAAATACTATGCCCGGCAATTTGTAAATTAAACCTGGATTATTGTTATTTAAAGCCCTCCCCCACCGGAGGGCTTTTTTATTTGTAAAAACTTCTGATAAATTTTGTTAGATGGCTAAGGAAATCAAGCTTATGATAGATCTTTCTAATATTGTCATTCCGGCCTCCGAGCCGGAATCTCAAGAAAATTAATTGCTTATTTTATAGGGCATTAGATCCCGGATCAAGTCCGGGATGACGCATTTACTCTCAATTAATCACAGAGAATGAATTTTTCAGAAGTTTCAATTCAAAAATTTATAATGAATTATTGTACCCGATAATATTATCTGCAATCTAATTTAAAATTGAAACCGGAAATCATATAATAAATATCGGAAGGATTTTTAATAGTTTGTAAATTGATTTTGATTAACTTATACCTTATTTTTTAAATGGTTTTCAACAAGATAAAATAATTAAGGATTATAAAAACAGTATCTGATTCAAATGGAAAAAATTTCATATATCCCCAATGCTCATCCAGAATTTATCGAAGCGGTGTATCGCGAGTATCAGAAAGATCCGGACTCGGTGGAATCCGGGTGGCGACATTTCTTCGAAGGTTATGAGCTGGCGCTGTCCACCGATGGGCGGGCCGCAACCAGTAAGGCACCGGAGCATGTTCTGAAGGAGTTCAAGGTGCTCAACCTCATTCAGGCCTACCGGACCAGGGGGCATTTGTTTACCCAGACTAATCCGGTTCGTACCCGTCGAAAATACCGGCCGACCCTCGATCTGGAGAATTTTAATCTTGACGAAAAAGACCTGGATACCGTGTTCCAGGCAGGAACCGAAATCGGAATCGGACCGGCAAGTTTGCGCAGCATCGTCGATCATCTGAGGGAAACATACTGTCGCTCGGTTGGGGCAGAGTTTATGTTTATCCGCGAACCCGGCCAGGTCTGGTGGCTCAAGGCCAAAATGGAGTCGCAAAAAAACAATCCCAATTTTTCAGTGGACGATAAAAGGCATATCCTGGACAAATTAAATCAGGCGGTAGTCTTTGAAAATTTTCTGCATACAAAATTTGTCGGTCAGAAGCGCTTTTCTCTTCAGGGAGGGGAAACCTTAATCCCAGGTCTGGATGCAATTGTTGAAAAAGGTGCGGAAATGGGAATTGAGGAATTCGTCATTGGCATGCCCCACCGGGGTCGCCTGAATGTGCTGGCAAATATCCTCAATAAATCCTACCAGGAAATTTTTACCGAATTTGAGGGAGAAGAGTATGCCGAATCTGTTTTTGCCGGGGATGTAAAATATCATTTGGGTTATACCAGCCGAATTAAGACCCGGCATGGAAAAGAAGTCCAGTTGACCCTGGCACCAAATGCGTCCCATCTGGAATCGGTGGATCCGGTGGTTCAGGGTATAGCCCGGGCAAAAATGGAGCTGAATTTCCGGGACGACTATACCCGGGTTGCACCGATCTTGATCCATGGTGATGCAGCAATGGCCGGACAGGGAATTGTCTACGAAGTGATCCAGATGTCCCAGTTACCCGCCTACCACACCGGCGGTACCATTCATCTGATTGTCAATAATCAACTGGGTTTTACCACCAATTACCTGGAAGGCCGGTCCAGCACCTACTGCACGGATGTGGCCAAGGTAATCCTCTCCCCGGTATTTCATGTTAATGCAGACGATGTTGAAGCGGTGGTTTATGCCATCCAGCTGGCCATGGAATACCGGCAAATGTTTCATACCGATATTTTTATCGATCTGCTGGGATACCGGAAATACGGGCACAACGAGGGTGACGAACCCCGGTTTACCCAGCCCAAATTATATGATATCATCGCCAAGCATCCGGATCCGCGGGAAATTTACAATCGCAAATTATTGCAGAGTAATAGTGTGGATCGTGGGCTGGCCGAAGAGATGGAGAAAAAATTCCGGGATTTACTGCAGGAAAGATTCGATGAAACGAAAAATAAAAAAAGCCGAACCCATAAATCACAAGTGGTAAAAGATAAGTGTGATGAAAGTCAACGAGTGCAAGATTTCGATTATGAATTCTCCATCAAAACCGGCGTTTCGGGAAAGAAATTAATCGAGATCGGAAAGAAGATCCTCACTATTCCGGATGAAGTAAAGGTTTACCGGAAAATCCGAAAACTGTACGACGGCCAAAAACAGAAATTTTTGGAGGATAAAACTGCAGATTGGGCAATCGCCGAATATCTGGCTTACGGTACTTTGTTAAATGAAGGCATATCCATCAGAATTGCCGGACAGGACAGTGTACGGGGTACTTTCTCCCACCGGCATGCCATCCTGCTAAATGAAGAAACAGAAGAAAAATATACCCCCTTACAACAGGTTGCTGCTGCCGATACCCATTTTGATATTTTTAATACTTTACTGTCCGAATACGCGGCCCTCGGTTTTGAGTATGGCTATTCTTGTGCAACCCCCCAGACTATGAATATCTGGGAAGCGCAGTTTGGGGATTTTGCCAATGGTGTGCAGGTAATAACCGATGAGTACCTCTCCAGCGCGGAAGCGAAATGGAAACGCATGAATGGGCTCATTTTATACCTCCCGCATGGATTTGAAGGTCAGGGAGCGGATCATTCTTCCGGACGCATCGAAAGATTTCTTGAACTTTGTGCCAAGGACAATATGGTTGTGGCCAATTGTACCACTCCGGCAAATATATTCCATCTACTCCGCCGGCACATGAAAATACCTTTCCGGACACCCCTGGTGGTGTTTACCCCGAAAAGTTTATTGAGACATCCCAGATGCATCAGTCCGATAGATGATTTTGTCAATGGAGAATTCCAGCCGGTTATTGACGAAAAGGATCCGGTAAAGGATGTGAAACGGATACTGATGTGTAGCGGCAAGATTTATTATGAATTGCTGGAAAAGAAAGAAGCCGACAAGCGAAAGGATATTACCATTGTCCGGCTGGAACAGGTTTACCCGTTACCCATTAAAACCCTGAAGAAAATATTCCGGAAGTATAAAAATGCGAAGGAAATTATGTGGGTGCAGGAAGAACCGGAAAATTTTGGTGTGCTGCCATACCTGTTAAGAGAATTTGATCTGGCCAGTTTCGATTATGTAGCCAGAGAGGAAAGTGCCACACCGGCTACCGGTTTCCATAAACAACATGTGGTTGAACAGAACGAAATTTTAGAACAGGCTTTTAAGTAAGAAAAATAATGATACTTTGAGGAATACAAATGAAAGTTGATGTCGAAATACCGCAAGTGGGTGAATCGATTACCGAAGTGACCATCGGACAATGGCTTAAAAAGGATGGTGACCTGGTTGAAATGGACGATGTGCTCTGCGAAATCGAATCGGAAAAGGCAACGCTTGAAGTTCGTTCGGAATCCGCTGGTATGTTGAAGATTTTGGTCGAGGAGGGAGAAACGCTGGCAGTAGGAACCAAAATCGCCGAAATAGACACCGATGCCAAAGTGCCGGCGAAAGAGAAAGAGGCTGCAGAGAAACCCACGGAACAACCGGAGAAAAAGGCAGAACCAGCTCAGGAAAAAACCGAAGCCAAATCCGAAACAAAATTGAAGGAACCAGAGGTGGAAGAGGAAAAAACGAGCAGAGTATCACCGGTAGCGGCAAAACTTCTCAAGGAGGCTGGAATTTCTCTAAATAGTGTTTCTGGCACCGGACAGCAGGGAAGAGTTACCAAAGCCGATGCGGAAAAGGTTATCAGCCAGTCAGCCGAAAAAACAAAGACCACGGAACCGGCACCTCAGAAAACACCCGAACCGAAAGCGCCGGTATTCAAGGCACCTGCCCCGGGTGATAGAGCTGAAAGCCGGGAAAAGATGTCCACTTTGAGAAAAACCATTGCCAGACGTCTGGTTGCGGCCAAAAATGAAACCGCCATGCTCACCACCTTCAATGAAATAGATATGAGCGCCATTGTGGAAGTTCGCAACCGGTATAAAGAAGAATTTCAGAAAAGGTACGGCATCAAATTGGGTTTTATGTCATTCTTTATCAAGGCAAGCTGTATTGCTCTGAAAGACTTTCCCGAAGTTAACACCTTGATCGATAATGACGAGATCATCTATCACGACTACTGCGATATCTCCATCGCCGTTTCGACACCCAAAGGTCTGGTGGTACCGGTTATTTTCAATGCGGAAACTTTGAGCATCCCGCAACTCGAGGCGGAGGTGGAACAGCTAGCCACCAAAGGCTGGGATAACAAACTGACCCTGGATGAAATGACCGGCGGCACCTTCTCCATTACCAATGGGGGTGTATTCGGATCCTTACTTTCCACACCGATTATTAATGCGCCGCAAACGGCCATTTTGGGACTTCATAAGATTGAACAGCGTCCCATAGCGCTGAACGGCGAAGTGGTGATTCGGCCAATGATGTATGTGGCGCTGTCCTACGATCATCGGGTTATCGATGGCAAGGAATCGGTGAATTTTCTGGTACGCATCAAAGAGCTGATGGAAGACCCAACCCGGATGCTGCTGGATATTTGAATCAATGATATTTTTTCATAACCGAATTACTTTTGCAAAAACGCCCCTTAGCGGGCGTTTTTCATTTATTGCATTTCTGCTTGACATTTTATCTCTCCTGCTATTATTCTGTGTTGAATTAACCCGAGACTTTCAGAAGAGGATCCTATGAACCGATCAGTAAAATATTTCCTGTTCATCTTTTTATTAACAGTTTGCCTGGGCTATGCGGAAACACCGCAGGTCTGGTCCGATATGATTGCCTCTGCCTATACCGAAAATCAATCCTACCCGGTTTTGGAAAGGCTATGCGACGAGGCCGGTGGCAGGTTGGTAGGTTCAGAAATCAACCAACATGCCATGGATATCCTGAAAGCGGAACTTGAAAAATCAGGCTGGTCCGTTACCCTGGAGAAGTTTACCATGCCGGGATGGGTTCGGGGCGACGATCTGGTAACTATGGAATCCCCTACCGAACGCATTTTAAAAGCAGTTGCTCTGGGATTTGTGGAAAAAGTACCCGCCTTCTCCGCCTCGGTCATCTACGCGGGGAATGGATTTGAAGAAGATTATCAGAAGATCGATGCCAAGGATCATATTGTTCTGGTCACCTCGGAAAAGGCAGCTGGGAAAAGACGTCTGCTGCGCCAGGAGGCGATTGAGATCGCAGCCAATAAAGGCGCCAAAGCCATCTTTTTTATCAACGATAAGGTGGGGAACCTCAATCTGGCCGGAACCGGGGATTTTCAGGGAAACCCCACCCGCATTCCTGCCTTCAGTCTGACTATGGAAGAAGGATTATGGCTGAAGCGGCTCACTGAGGATTTAATTCTTGCGGTAGTTAATGTGGACATTAAATCATATTGTAAAGAGATAGAATCTGCCAATATCGTTCTGACGCTTCCTGGAGAGAAGAAAGAAAAAATTGTAGTAGGCGCCCATTTCGACTCCTGGGATCTGGGACAGGG
>CAYVKM010000035.1:7976-35077 GCA_964452045.1 uncultured Calditrichaceae bacterium | reverse complement strand
ATATAAAGAATAATTTTGCAATGACAATTTTTGATAACAATTGATTAATATAATTCAAAACAGGTAAAGGAGAAACAAATGAATCCAGCTGTGGTTATGGTATTAGTTTTTGGCCTTTTTAGTATTACCGGTGGTCTGATCGGTTATTTTAAAGCGGGCAGCCTCCCGTCACTATTCGCCGGAGTAATTTCCGGATTGATTTTAGTTGCTTCTTCATACGGGATATTCAAAGGAAATACATTTTCTGCGGTTATTGCCATTTTAATTGCCCTTTTACTGGGAGGCAGATTTATTAGGACGATTATGAAGAATTTTAAAGTTATGCCGGACTTGATCATGATCTTACTGAGCACCGCATCAATTATAACTGTCATTATTTATCTGATCAGAAAATAAAATCCATTACATATATAAATAAAAAACCCCCCCGTTAAAAAATCGGGAGGGTTTTCATTTTAAGAAACATCATGTTTCTTAATAAGAATTTACCAGGCTACTGCCTTCTCATCACCTCTAAGAATTGCAGCATTCTTCGGCAAAGAACCCATTAAATAGTAATAACTCTGCTGCAATAATTTAATAGCATAACGTGGATTATGAACACCCATGCTGCCATCATCTTCCACAAATACCAGGTTCCAGCCGGCTTCCCGCTGTGCATAAGTCGATATCGAATCATCTCCTAAAGCACTGGCCACACCACCTGTAGTATCCAAACCACTTAGGACTAAAGCATGAGTCAGTGAGTCTAATAATCCTTCTACTTCAATTTGTAATCCTTCCACGGTGCCATCACCATCATAGTCAGCTGCTGCGGGGATATCACTGAAATCGCTAATTTCACCATGGCAATATGCACAAGCCTCTACTGTCGGTTCAAAAGTGTGACCAGTTACAGCAACACCGGTAACACTAGAGAATTCCTCCATATTCAAATGGCATGTTTTACAACTGTTTTCGATATATAAGTGGATTGGTCTGCCCCAATCAAATCCGGTTGCAACACCTTCATAACCAGTATTTGCGGACAGCATATCAGCTTGAGCACTATGATGTGGTCCAAAGTGATCATCACCTTCGGGAAGCTGTTCCTCTGCACTATGGCGGGCATGATGGCACTGCATACAAAGCTTTCCTGTACCACCCTCGGTTACAACTGGATTTTCACCATTTGCCTCTATTAATACCACATCAGCAACTGTTCGAAGCTGACCGGGATTTTCAGCACTGTGAGGATCATGACAGGCCTGACATACGATTGGTTGTATCGTCGTATCCGGACGGGAAATACTACCACCTCCATAGAATGTACCTAAATCATCAGAAAGACGCACTGCAGCAGCGACGCCTTCGTGGCAACCCTGGCAAGATGAACTTGTAGCACCATGGCTAGCCAAGGCATTCGCATGGACTGATTCTTCCCACTCTGTCAGGTAAGGATGGTGTGTTCCCTCATGACAGATACCACAATTCATTACATCATAACTGACAACCGGGAACCCAACACCGGCCAGGTGATCTGATGCTGGACCATGGCAACTTTCGCATTGCACATTCTCAAATTTGGTAATGGGTGCTTCGTTAAAACCACTATTTCCGGGAATGGTATCCTGAACGGTATGGCAGGGATTGCAATACGAGGCCGGATGACCACTTTCCTGCAAGGTTTGCCATGCCATCGCATGTCCGGTCCCTTCCCAGGAAGTAACCTTTCCGGCATGACAAATAGTACCACCACAGTCCGGACCACCAACAAAATATGGCTCAACTGTTGGGGCATACATACCGACACCAATTAGACCTACTCCAATACCAATGTACTCGCCATCAGTAGCGTGGACGGTAACTTTGTAAGCACCTTCATCATCCGGGGCTTTCCAGGAAACCGTATCACCTTCGGTTTCCTCCAGATGACCTGCATCTGCGAACCAGTAAAAGGTCAGATCTCCAACCATTGCTTGTTTACTGGCATTTACCGTTAACTGTACGGTTTGACCTTGAGTTAGATTGCTCAAGGTGGCATGAGGTGAGTCAACCCGGATCACTTCAAGATACAATGTATCCACAAGTGTATCGGTAACTGTTACCGTTTTAGTCACCGTTTTAGTCTCCTCTCCGCAGCCACTTAAAAACATGAAGCTCAGGAATAGAGCAAGCATGAATGCTAGGACGACGTGGTGAGCTTTAATTTTACCTTTCATAAAACAACCTCCGTTTTTAGTTAGAATTCTGATTTTTCAAGTTATTTTCTCACATATAATTAATCGTTTTATAAATCACAAATTCTATGCCATGCCATATCAATTTAACCAAGTATATAATTAACAGAGGTTTATAAATATTGGGTTCGGAGTGATAAGAAGGCGGTGGGACAAGGATGTCCCTTGAGATACTTAGATATTGTGGCTAACCCACTGTTTTCTTTAATTATATATTGTTCGTGACACTAAAGTGACAGTGGGACATAACTGTCGCATATTAGGGGTGATACTCTTATGGAAGAATTTTAGTCGCCTAATTTTAATTCATATTTATTGATCAAGCGGTGGATGGTTCTTCTATCAATGCCACAGGAATCTGCGGTACGGCTGATATTCCAGTCATTTTTCTTTAATTGTATCAAAAGATAATTTTTCTCAAAATTTTCGACAACCTTGTCCTTGGCATTTCTATAGGACAGATTCATCCAATCTTCAGCTCCCCCATTTTGTCGATTATCAATCAGATATGATGGCAGATCATTTACTTTGATAACCGGTGGAGTGGCAAGGTAATAGGTGCGTTCGATTACGTTTTGCAATTCACGGACATTACCCGGCCACTGATAATTTTCTATAATTTCAGCAGCGTTATCCTGGATACCTAAAATTTTCCGATCATACCTTCGTTCAAATTCATTTAGAAAATGTTGAACCAATAATGGTATATCTTCTACTCTCTCCCGTAACGGTGGGATATGAATCTGAATCGTATTTATCCGGTAAAAGAAATCCTCTCTGAGCCATCCCTGGGTGAGTGCCGTTTCCAGATTACGGTTGGTAGCACTAACGATTCTAATATTCACCGAGCTTTCCTTTTGGCCGCCAATTCTTCTGATTTTCCTTTCTTCCAACATCCTTAACATCTTCACCTGTAGATTCTGAGGCATTTCACAAATTTCATCCAGAAACAATGTTCCCCCGTTGGCAAGTTCTACCAATCCAGGTTTGGATTGGAATGCTCCGGTAAAGGCGCCCTTCTCATATCCGAATAGTTCACTTTCAAACAACTGCTCCGGAAGTGCGCCACAATTGATTGGAATAAGTGGATGATTTCTTCTAAGAGAATGTTTATGGATACTTCTGGCGATGAGCTCCTTCCCCACACCACTTTCACCGGTAATTAATAAATTCGCATTTCCATAGGAAACCTTTTTTACCATCTCAAAAATTTTTAGCATTTGTGCACTTTTACCAACGATATTATCAAAACCATCTACATCGTCCTCGTTCTGATCATCAGGAATAATATGGGCTAATGCTTCTTCAATAGATTTTAATAGTTTTTTACTTGTGAAGGGTTTTTCGATGAAATCAAAAGAACCCTTTTTTACTGCCTCTATACCAATTTCCATTGTACCAAAACCAGTTACCATAATAAAAGGCATATGGGGAAATTTTTCCTTCAGGAGTGAAAGGAATTGCAGTCCATCCATGCCGGGCATTTTCAAATCGCAAATGACCAGTGAAAATTTATCACTACTCTGCAATTTGGTTAAAGCTTCTTCTGCATTATCTGCTGTTGCTATTTTATAACCTGCTCGATTTAAGATTTTTCTATAACTAACCAGCATTTCCGGTTCATCATCCACAACCAGTATCTCAGGATTTTCCATTATAAGCCTCCAGTTCAATTACAAAACGCGCACCCTCTCGATTTCTTTCATCAATTTTGATAGATCCCTTGTGATTTACCAGAATGTTTTTCACAATGAATAGTCCGAGACCAGTTCCTTTTTCATCTTGCTTGGTAGTAAAAAAGGGCGAAAAAATTTTATCACGATATTCATGTGGAATCCCAGGTCCATTATCCCGATAAATGATATAATGTCTTTCGGGCTTCCCATCGTTCTGCTCTTGTTCTATTGAGATTTGAATAACACCTTTTTCCGGTTGAATAAAATCAAGGCTGTTATTAATTAAATTGCAGAATACCTGCTCAAGTTGACTAAAATTTCCCCAGACAAACAGATCGTTATCCGGTCTATTAATACTAATTTTAACCTTACTTTTTTTTATCCTGGGCTCTAAAATTTTTATTGAATGCTTAATAATTTCACCAAGATTTGTTTTCGCATAATCTTGCGGGAGTTTTCGTGAATAATGAAGAATACTACGGGTCGTCTCAGCTATTTTTTCAGTCTGCTGAATAATTATATTTAGGTCTTCAACGCTCTTATTGTCAGGATTCTGCTCTAATATTTCATCTTTTAAAATTTCTGCCCGGGATAGTATTATACCTGCCGGATTATTCACTTCATGGGCAATTTCAGCGGCTACCTCTCCTAAAGTTACCAATCGATCCGCGCGCTCCAATTTTTCCTGGAGAAATTGATCCTCCTTAAATCGGGCAGATTTTAGATTCTCAACCATCTTATTGAATTTATCTGCTAAAACTGCCAATTCATGACGACCGGGGATTTTAACTTTACTATGGAAATCTCCTCTGGATAGTTTATCAAAACCAGACATAATGACCTTGAGTCGTGATTCCACCTGAGATTGATAAAGCAAATTAAGTAAGATCCAGAGTATTATAATAATGACTGCTCCACCAAAAATAGCCAGATTCTTTGACGCACGATATAGTTGATCCGAGCTGGTGAAGCCTGCTTGAACATCCAGAATCCCGATGACCGAGCCGACATTGGTATGACAGGGCTGACATTCCTCTTGCACATAAATCGGATGGTGATGAGCATAAATATTATCTTTTCGCACGAATGATTCCATCTCATTGGAAACACTCTTGTTAAAATCAAAATACTCCGCCAGATCTCTGACATTCTTATTAATTTCACTTTCACTAGAAGAGAAGGCTATTCTTCCGTGCGGTTCATATATTCGAACCAATTGAATACTCGGGTCCATTGCCAGTAATTTTAGATTTTGTTGAATCATTAAAGAATCGTTTTTCATCATTCCGTCATAAATGAACTGGTACACAACCTGACTGGCCGTTTCGATCAAATTCTTTGAAAATTCTTCGTAATTGTCATCCAACTCATAAATAAAAAATCCGACCGGAAGACCAACAACAACAATCAGCATGACTGTTATCAGTGCCATTAGCCGGAATTTTAAAGACTGAAATTTTAGAAACAACTTCTTTAATAAAGACAACATTATCTATCCATTTTTTCACTTATTAAGCATGGAAAAATAGATATAATATCCTTTAATCTCAATTAAAATTATTGATTACAAGTTCCGCTTCAAATAAAATAATAAATCAAACTTATATTTAATTGAATGGAAAAGTTATGAAGGTAATCTTAAAAAGCATAAAAAATTTGTTTAAGAAAACTAACGGGAATCAATCGGATTGTGGAGAACTGAATAAATTAAATCCACCATGTTTTCGGTAGAAACTGGTTTAACCTGATAGGAAAGAATACCTAGTGAAAGTGCAGAAGAACATAACGAGATATTTTCCGGAGAGACTAAAAGAATCAATTTTGCTTCATGATTGATATTATGAATGATCTCGATCAGTTTTAAAACATCACTTTTAACAATATCCGCATCGAGTAATATAAGGGAGGCATAGTTTGCCAGATAATATTTTATAAGGTCCAGGCTGTTGGCAAATGTATAGAGACGGATGGAGTCTTTGGATACAATTTCTCCTTCAACCTGCTGAAAGAGAGTTTTGTCCTGAGAGAGCACCAATACTTTGTTCATTTTTCCCGAAAAGTATATACCCTTTGTACCATCGCATAAGTTATGCCAAAATGGTGTTCTATTTACAAATGCAATATTTATATGAGGTTAAGCTGAATTCAACCGGGCATTCGGGGAAGATAAATTGGGACAAGCATGCCCCACTTGATTAATTATAGTTGTTAAGCTTTTATTTTACATGGATTAACAGTTTTGAGACAATGCTGCCACATGTGTGACATGTGTGTCACGATTAATATTGAAGTTTGATAAAATCAGCAGGGCAAATACCCGATCGAAATAATTAACTCTGTTTTTTCTGGTTTCTTTCCATTCCCCTGATCTTAAAAAACAAGGCGACTACTAGAACTGTTATAAACAGAGTGGCGATTCCAAAACCCCGGCGTCTGACATGGTAGTCTCTGATTTCCTTTTTTGCCAGATCCATTGCTTCTGATGTTTTTTTTACGCCTTCAGAGGTTTTTTCACTAATCTTATCCGGACTAAAAGTATGAACTAAAGTCCTGGTATGAATTAAGGTTTGATGTGCTTCCTGTAATAAGTATAAAATATCCACATCATCCATACCTTTTTGCTGAACATCCTTCAGTTGCGCCTCCGCCTGATTATAGTCATTAACAAATTCGCTGATTGACTGATGCATTTCCTTTGCTGCCTGGTATCCGGCATCTCCTGTGCTATGACATTGTGTGCAGACGGAATTTTCACCAACGCCAACCATATCATCAGTAGTTTTTTCGACATCGTGGTGACCATGGCACTGTTCACAGGCATGTATATCGAGATTAGCAAACGGCTCGGCCATGGAGCTTGCTTCAAAATAATTCATATTATTTACATGGCAATTACCACAAACATGGGCAACCGACTCGACACCCGGAGGAGCCGCACCATGGTTGCCATGGCAATCATTACATGCCGGTGCACCAGTGTCTGATTTCTCTAATAAATCTTTCCCATGAACGCTTCTGGCGAATTTTTCATATTGATCAGTGGGAATATGATACCCCTTCATGTAGTCTGCATCACTATGGCACTTCTTGCAGGTATTAGGCACATTTAAAGCATAAACACTGGAACGGGCATCCTTGGCAGAGGCAATGGCATGGGCTGTATGGCAGCTGGCACATTCAGCCACTTTTTCATCTCCCTTGAGGAGTTGCTTTCCATGAACACTGGTGAAATACTGCTGGACCTGATCAGTCGGAATTCGTGGTTGATATGTTCGCATAAAATCGATATTGGAATGGCATTTCCCACACAATTTCGGGATCGCTTTGGTGGATGGCACCCCGATAAAACCTGCCTTGGGGCTCATCGCTTTTTCCGGATCTTCTGAAGTAGGATCTCCACCATGACATCCAGAACAGGATAAACCTATCTGAAGATGAGAATCATAATCCTGAAAATCCTCCGGCAATATTTCCAATTCACTATGACAGGACACACAGTGATCTTCCTGTAACAGTAAAGCCGGTATATCTGCAATGACAAAATTTATATTAATTAATAAAAATAAAACAGTTGAAAACAAAATAGCTGTATTGAATTTTTTCATGTGGTAATTCCTTTACATTAGATAACCAACAATGGTCATTACGATAATAAAAATCAATGAAATTAACCCAATAATTACCATTGGATTAAATTTTGATGTGGATTTTGCCCTAATATCCCAAAATGGCACAAACATCCAGGCGATGCCGGCAATACCAAAAAAGAGGATTCCAACTAGTTCACCCTCTACAAAAAGGATATGACCTGGCAAAAATTTTAATGTCTGAAACATGAACATGAAATACCACTCGGGTCGAATTCCAGCCGGTGCAGGTGCAAAGGCATCCGCCTTAAAACCCAGATCCCAGGGATAAAATACCGCCAGAAACAATAAAACATTCAACACAACCAGCCAGAGAAACGCATCCCTTAAAACAAAATTGGGGAAAAAGGGCATCCACTTTTTTTGATCTTCCGGTAAACGGGCGAGTTCTTCCGGTTCGCTCATCCCCTGCCGCTGGATAAACACCAGATGTAATCCAAGCAGTACGGTGAAAACTGCCGGCAACATGGCTACATGAAAAGCATAAAAACGGGTTAGCGTTGCCCCGGTAACATCCTCGCCGCCTCTAAGCACTGCCATAATCGGTTTTCCAATGAGCGGTAGCGCCCCCACAATGTCTGTCCCTACTTTTGTGGCAAAAAATGCCAATTCGTTCCAGGGAAGTAAGTATCCGCTAAAACCAAACCCCAGAGCCAGTGCCAGTAATAGAAATCCGGTCACCCAGGTCATTTCTCGTGGTTTCTGATAAGCTTTAGTAAAGTAGGTGCTGAACATATGAACGAATGCAAAGAAAACCATCAAATTCGCAGACCAACTATGAATGGAGCGAATCAACCAGCCAAAATTTACTTTGGTTAAAATAAACCGCATACTTTCATAGGCACTATCTGCACCCGGCTTATAATAAAATAAAAGTAAAATCCCGGACATTACCTGAACGATAAATAAAAACAGGGTGACTCCTCCCATGTAATACCAGATCATATGCCGGTGAACAGGTACATTTTTCTTGGACATGAAGTCAATAAGCGGAGATAAATCAAACCGTTCATCCAACCATCCGTAAAGATTTTTTACCATTGTTTTCATAATTTTAACCTAATTCGTTTATAATCACAATTTCGTCATTTACAATATTAACTTTGTATTCATCAAGTGGTTTGGGTGGTGGACCGGAGACATTTCTTCCGTTCAAATCATAAATCCCATTATGGCAGGCACACCAGATTTGCTTAATATCCTGCCGGTATTGAACAATGCAATCAAGATGGGTACAGGTGGCAGTAAATGCCAGGAACTCTCCGGTATCAGTTCTGATTAAAAGAACAGGTTTTCTACCGAATTTTACAATTTTGCCACTGTTGGAAGGAAAATCAGCAACCGATCCGGCTTTAATTGAATTTACGACCGCCTCTGGTACTTTAGGAGGTATGAGGTATGAAAAAATGGGATAGACCACGCTGGCAACCCATCCTAACAGACCACCTCCAATGATAAAATTCAAAAATTTTCTGCGACTCGTTTTTTGTTCTTCCATCTCATTTCCCATTTATTTAAACCCGTTTTTAATTTAGTTCTGATTTCCGGGAAAGTTTAACAATAATCTATTTCTCTCCCGATCCTGGATTGGTTTGATCAGTTTCCCTTTTCGCTTTAATTTTTGTGTAAGTTATGGATATAATGATTAAGACAATCCCAAGCACAATAAAGGAAACAATTCGATATGCCGGTTCCAATTTAATAATCCCAATAACAAAAATATAAAGGATACTGAGCAACAAGGTAAAAAGTGCCATCCAACGGTATTTTTTATTTTTTAGAATCAGGCTCAAAAAGTAATAAAACACCGCTACCCCAACCCAGGACAAACTTACATACCGGCCAGGTAATGAATGATACAACGCGTATGGGATCGCTACAAAAGCCATCACTAAATAGGCATTTCTCATCAACTCTGTTTTCAATTCCAGACGATGTCTTTGCCAGTTCATAATTCTGGCGCTCAGCAGAGCAACCAAACCAAAGCTGATACTTACCAAACCAACGTGAATAGATATCATGATGTATGCCAGAAAGATGATAACAAAAATGACAAAATTTGCCAATACAATTATTTTGGACCGGAACCATAAAGCGGTAGTAATAACCAGTAAACTTTGCCAGCATAACCAGATAAAATAGTTCGGTAATTTAAAGTACGCGATAATTGCCACACTTAAAGCAGAATAACCCAGAATGGCAAAAAAGAAGGTAGAAAATTTACTTTTCTCTTTGACCCAAAAAATAATAGAGAGAGATAAAAAAACAATCGATGCCAAGAGATGTGAAAAAACCAGATGGGATGAGAATTTAGTCACCGTTATTAAAAGGTAAAGACCATAGGCGCCAAAACTGTTGAGAAAAGTGCATATAATAAGAAAATTATCTTCCGGGGTTTCTTTGTTCCTCAACAAATTTCCCTGCGCAAAAATAATTACATAGAGAAGAATAAAATAAGTGTTGATACCAGGAGTAGAAACCAGCTGTATGCGGTTTCCAAGAAAAGGATTATTGATAAACCAGATCAGATGGAAAAAATAGGTTAAAATTATGGCATAGATAAATAGACCATCCCATTTATATTTCAATTTTAGATATACAGCGGCAATAGACAAAAGGGTAAGAATAAAAAACAGCATTATCGAATTTTCAGAAACCACTGCGGTTACATAACCCAAAGTAAGAATAAGTGAAGACAGGTAAACAGATTTTCTCTTTACTGCAATGAAAAGGCTTATCAACACAACTAAAATTAAAAGAGCCAGGAAAACAGCATTATTTTGCAGAGTGGGGTGTTCCGAAAAAAAATGAAGACGCAGGGTCGCAAAATAAAGTAAGATTAATCCACCTCCGAGCAAATAACGGGAAATAAATGCCAGAGTACCTCTCCAGAAATGAGAGAGGGCCAGAATACCCGCGACCAGAATGTACCCAATCAAACTCGGAAAATATGACGGCCACCCCTGATATGGAAAAGTCATCAAAAATACGATCCCCAATGCTAATACAATAATTCCAGCCTTAGCAAACCAGTACTGCCCGATCCGAAATTCCAGAGTATCCATGGTTTCGGACATATTTTCCGGAAAAAGTGAGGGGGAGAGTTCTTCTTCCACATGATCGGTCGATCTCAACTTTAGATATGCCTCTATACGGTCCAGCCTGGCCTCGATTTTTTTCAATCGATCCGATTCAGAGCTACTTTTTGATTTCTCAGTAGAAGGGCTCATCTAATAGCAGTTCCTAATAAAAGAATCATAGATAATTTATTTCTATCTCTCTAAGTGAAAATGCATCCAAAAATTACCAATATAAATTCCCTTTTCAGAATCATATTTGTTGATCTATGAGCCTTCCAACAGAAAAGCCAGTACCGCTTAAAACAAATATAACAAACCTCCTGACAGTTCAGGCCTAATGGAAAGCTATATATCAATTTATGTAAAGGTCACCAACTTATTGAGGTGACTGCAGAATTCTGGTTATGGTAAAAATGGATGACCGATTAGTGAACCATAGATAAAAACTTAGTTGAAAAACAGATACTAAAACTGTGCTGCAGTGAAGGTGACTTATTTCGTTAATTTAATGTATCAACCTAGGGTAAAAATAACTGAAATAATATATAAAATTTTTCAAAATTGTCAATAGTGAAACACAATTAAGTTTGAATTTGTCAAAAATTGTGAATCTGAAATAATGTTAATGCACTAAATTCAGACCGATACAATTTAACTACCAAACACGTGACGATTTAAATGCTATAATTGATTTGGTATCTAAAGGGATAGTATCGCATGAAAAATATCGGAATTTTTGTCTATTGATAACCCAAAAGCATGTTTAAGATGATGGATATGATTAAAACGATTCCAGTTGTGAGAAAAACAAATCCGAAGATTCTGATGTATAGCATTTTCCTGGGTGAGATATCCGAATGGACGACCTTCTTCTTTAATTCCCCGGTTTTCTTTAGAGCTTCATATTCTGCCGGTCTGTCCTGCTTATAGTCTTCTAGTGGAACCAATCCGGTAAAAATAACCGGATCGAGAGGAAATGATTCCGGTCTGAGATGTGAATTAAAAAAGTGTATGGTAAAAATAAATCCCACCGCAAGTAAGGCTTCATCACTATGGATGATGACCGCCACATTGATCAACCAGCCAGGCAAAAATAGGGTGAAAAATTCCGGGAACCACAGCATTAATCCGGATAATCCAATTACTGCTACACCCCAGAACACAGCAAAATAGTCGAACTTCTCCCAATATGTCCATCGGCCAAATTCCGGTCGGGGTCCAAGTCCGAAAAACCACTTTAAGGATTGCCAGAATTCTTTGATATCCCTCACTTTAAACCACATGGAATTTGAACCGAAAATAAGCTGTTTCCAGGACATTTTATTTCGAATTTTTGATCTTATTAATGTTGCAATATGTGTAAAGAAATATCCGAAGGTAATAACCGCCGCAATCCGGTGAAGTATACCGGCCGTTTTAACACCGCCAACAAATTCAGCAATAAAATCCGCCCAGCCTGACCCGGCAAATCTGAGCATCATTCCGGTAATAGCCAGGGTCATGAAACTTATAATCACAAAAAGGTGGATTAATCGCTCTGTCGTTGTGAAACGCTGGATATAGTATCTTTGGGGACTGGCGCTGGCTTTCTCTTTCTCCCGATGTCTTTTAAGAGAGCGTGGAAGCCACAAGATTGCATGGATTCCAAAAAAGAGAAAAACACTAATCAACAGCAAATGCATGGCCCAGTAAGCGAAAAACATTACCGGATATTTGGCCCGGTCATGATGGGTAGCATGGGTAAGATAACCGGTAAACCGCCGGTTGGCATCCGCATGACACTGCCGGCAGGTATTTACAATATTCAGAATGCCTACCCGTGAGTTGGGATTATTGACTGAGAAAATATGATGTGCACCGTGACAATCCGAACACTTCGCCGCATTTAGATATCCCAGTAAATATGCCTTCCCGTGGATCGTCTGGAAATAAGAACTTGCAAGCCTCTCATGGCAGGATCCGCATATTTGAGTGACTTCCTTCATAAAGGGATCCAGTTGAACAAACTGGATTCGATGGGCCGAATGGCAGTTGTCGCATACAGGTAAATCCTTATCTGTCTGGGTAAGGGTAAAACTGTGAATACTGGAAATGTATTTTTCATATATACCCTTATGACAGGTACCACAGGTGGCCGGTATATTTTTATAGTAAATCGTAGATTGGGTATTTTGATTGTCTAAAATGTAATGTGTTGAATGACAATCAGTGCACACAGCGCTGGGCAAAAGTCCCATTTTTACCAGCCCCACCCCATGGACACTTCGTGAATAATCCATGAGTACGCTGCCCTTCTTCTGTGCCAGAGTATCGGATTTTTGAGATAATTTGGCGTGACAATCCCCGCACAGGGCCGGAATATTGGTTCGGTAGATTTTAGCTTTATCATTGGATTGGGATAGAACTAAATGAGTTCCGTGGCAATAGGTGCAATATGGTGCTTCAGAATTTTTATCGTTATACGCTTTACCGTGATCGCTTTCAAAATATTTCTCAGCTGTTTCCGCATGGCAATTACCACAATCGACTCGACCAGCAGTATCACAGGGACGAGGATGCTTTGGTGAAATATCAGAATGACAGGAAACACAGGGAATATTTTTATGAACAGAATTCTGGATATCTGCTTTACTGACTGTTAGTGATATTGTACTATCATTGACTACCTTGTGGATATCCGGTTTGGAATGACATTTAAGACAACTTTGATCTGATACTTCAGAAATCTGAACGGCAGCCCTAATTTTATGCGGAAGATGACAATCCGTGCAAGCCGGGACAACCCCTGGCTTCTGCTCCCATAACGCACCTTTTATTATTTTTTTATGAACCTGTTCAATTCTGGAATGGCAATGCATACAGGTTTGAGCAATGTTCTGGGGAGCAATGATCGATTTCGGATCGGTGGCAGGTAGAATCAGGTGATTACCATGGCAATTATTACAGGTGGCTGTAACCATTAATCCCATTTTGAACAATCCCTCGCCATGGATACTCTCTGAATAATTCGTTAAAATATCTTTTTCCGGGATATTATATACCCTGGCGACCGGTGCTCCTTCGCGATGACATTTCCCACATAATGCAGGAATATTCATTTTATATACCTGGGACTTATCATTCGAAGGTGGGAGAATATAGTGGTTTCCGTGGCACTCCGGACAGGTGGGTGCATAAGGAGCACCCCGCTTTAATGCCTGTCCATGAATACTTGCATCAAATTTATTTTTTTCTTCAGTATGACAGTTCCCACAGTCAACCGGTTTCAGATTTTCCTGGTGGGGCAACTCTTTTATATCGGAATGGCAATCGATACATTTTAAATCTTTATGGACCGATTTGGAGAACCTGTCTGAATCTATATATAGTGAAATCTTGTGACCATTACGCATGGTTGAAAAAGTAGGATCGGAATGGCACATGAAACAGTCGTCATTGGATTGGGAAAATAGGAGGGAAACGTTAAGCACTAAGATGATTAAAGTACCAATCAGGATTTTTCTCTTTTTCATCTTGAAGTCACTTCATACTTAAATTTTTTATAATAATAATTTCACTAATATATCTAAAAATCCTCATTTTTTAAAAAATTACGTACAATATTAAAATACTTAAAAATTCACTGATCTGTTAATTTAAACCCATAAAATAATTGAATATTTATGGATTTAAACCCGTATGACAATCAGTACACAAGCTTTCTTTCCAAGCCTCACCGATATCAACCGGATGTTTGAACTCCAGCGAAACGTTCACATCTGTTTCTTCCATCTCTCCCGGACTACCCTGAGCATTGATCAGGTGGCATAAATTACAATCCCGCCGAATAGCCTCGCCCTGGTCGGTCGAATGTGCCCCATCGTGGCATCTAAAGCATCCATTAAATTCCAGATGTCCGATGTGATTGGGATATTCATTCCAGCGCACTTTCATTTCGGGAAAAATATTCTTTGAAAATACCGATTGAAAACCGGTAATTGCTTTATCGACTAAATCCCTTTTATTACTGAATACATCAGGATAGTTTTCCCGGTAATATTTTAAAATATATTTCTGAATGTGTACCATAGCTGAATCCATAGTCGGATAATCATTACTACATAAATTCATGGTAACAGATTTAATGTCGGGCAAATCCGAAGGTATACTTCCTGCCCTCATCTCAGTATTCACAAACAGCGATGGGGCGTTATATAAGTGTGAAGGTCGGTTATGACAATCGATACAATCCATTGTTCTCACTTCAAGCGTATCCAGCTGGGCCTGGTCTAATTTGTTGTTTTCATCCTCAAATATTTTGACCTCACCCGATTCCAGATTGGTAAAACGAATCCAGGCTAATTTCTCTCTGGTTTTGTCCGTTGCGATATATTCAACTTTTACATGGGGATTAATATGCCAGTGGATACCCTCCATGAGTCCTAAGGCGGGATGCTCCGAACCAATCTTTAAAATCAGGCGGATATTCCAAGGACTATTTTCCTTATCGGACAGGTAATGAGTTTGATAGTTTATTGAATAAGCATAAAATTTCTGTGGCCAATGGCATTGTTCACAAACGGCGCGAGCTGGCCGTAAATTTTCTACCGGTGTGGGAATCGGCCTAGGATAAATATTGGTGGTGGTTGCATATACCTGATAGAGGCCGGAGAGTTTGGAACGAACATACCAGTTCGCACCCGGGCCCACATGACAGGCAACACAGGCTACCTTGGCATGTGGCGAATTTTGATAAGCAATATATTCAGGATGCATCACAGAATGGCAAAGCGTACCGCAAAAGGTATTTGATTCGGTAAAGTGAAAAGCCTCATAACTTCCGATTGCCGAGAGAAATAAAAATACAGAAGTTCCAATGGAGAAAACAAAAAAAGCATTGCGATGTTGAAGATTGTTTAAATCGATTTTGGGCCAGATCGTCTTTTCTATTTTACCGGTTTTATGTTCTTTCCTTATTTTCAAAATCATACCCAAGGGGATCAGGATCAATCCGACAATCATGACCGCCGGTAACAAAATATATATGACAAGACCCAAATAAGCTGCTCTCTGCTCAAGGACAACCGTTACAGAAAACAGAAAAATTATCATAAAGAGTGAAATAACAGCAATAGTTGCTCCAATAAGCGAAATCCAGTTTTGTGACGATGGTGGTAACTTCAATTTCATTTTATACCTCATGGTTTTGCTAAGTCAGGATAACAAGTTCACAAATCTCGGGTTAAGATAAACAAATTAGAACATATTTATCAAGTAGAATTCATTAAAAGAATTTCCCTCTTTTTCATAAAAAATTAATATCACAAATTCAATCGTCAACAGACGGAAAAGCTGGTCTCGTAATTGCATAATTTTTATATACTTGAAAAGATTCCTTTATTCCCCAAAAGAGTATATTTTTGCTTGGAAAATCTAACAAAATTCATTATTTTTAAGGGTTTAAAAACCATTTACATTCGGAGGTAAAAAGAATGAAATTTTCAGTGATGCGGGATGAACTGTACAATGCCCTTCAGAAGGTGGTAAATGTTATTCCTCAACGATCCACATTTATGATGACCCAGAATGTTTTACTCTTCACCGAAGACAACTTGTTGAAAATTGTTGGTACCGATTTGGAAATTACCCTCATGTCCTGGGCACCTGCTTCTATTATGGAAGAAGGGGCAATCGCCATTCCGGGTCGGCTGATTCATGATATTGTGAGAGAATTGCCGAACATTGAGCTTCAATTCGAATCCGATGAACAGTTCCGGATGAAAGTTACCTCCGATTTTGGCCGATATAAAATCTCGGGAGTCAACCCGGTTGAATATCCGCAACGACCGGAATTGGGAGAAGATGTCCGAGAAATTAAATTGGAAAATAAAATTTTTAAGAAGCTGCTGGAAAATACGATATTTGCCTGCTCCACTGACGAATTACGGGCCGCCCTTACCGGGGTGTTTTTTAATGTTACTTCCGGGAAAATTGAAACGATAGCAACGGACGGACACCGCCTGGCGAAAATGTCCTATCAGAATAAAGCAATGGCGAAAAAGGATGTCATGGCGATCATCCCGACCAGATCGCTCAATTTCGTATTGCGAAATCTTGATGGTGACGGCAGCAGTACCATTCATTTTGGAAAAAAACATGCCTTATTCGAATTGGCAGAAACCCAACTGTTTGCCCGATTAATTGAAGAGACTTTTGTGGATTACGAACGCGTAATTCCCGGGGAAACACCCTTCGAAATGCTGGTCGATGCCGAAGAATTTTATGCTTCGGTGAAACGTGTATCACTCTTCTCAAATCCTTTAACCTCACAGGTGGTGTTGCAGATCTCTCCAAAACAGATTGAATTACATGCAGAAGATATAGATTATGGCGGAGAAGCCCAGGAAAGAATCCCATGTGAGTTTAACGGAAATGAATTGAAAATCGCATTTAACTCAAGATATTTGCAGGACATTTTACGTCATATCGATTCTCAGCAGCTGCGATTACGTTTTGTTCGGGCTGATTATGCAGTGCTTGCAGACCCGGTGGAAATCCCCAAGGGTGAGGAGCAACTGATGTTGCTGATGCCGGTCCGGTTGGAATCAGAATAAATGATATTATCAAAAGTCAAGTTGATTAACTTTAGAAACTATAAAGAAACAGAAATCCATTTTCATCCAGGAATAAATGTCTTATTTGGTCGGAACGGCCAGGGTAAAACAAACATTCTTGAAAGCCTGTACTATCTGTCCTTAACTAAAAGTTTCCGGACAAACAGCGACCAAAATTTGGTTCTGAATGGCAGCGATTTCTTTCGGATTCAGGGTAATTTTATCTCCGACCAGGAAAAAGCGATTTCCAGCGCCATTGCCTACTCACCGGTGGATGGAAAAAGGTTAAATTTTAACGGACAGAAATTACAAAAATTTTCCGATTATATTGGAAGTATCCCAATTGTTTTGCTCTCCCCATCCGATCTGGAAATCAGCCAATCCGGTCCATACCGGCGTAGACAATTTCTTGACATTATGCTTTCTCAATCCAGCCAACTTTATTTGCACCACCTGCTGGAATTCCGGCGGGCGCTAAAACAAAGAAATGCATTGTTACAAAAAGAGAATTTTGATAAGAGTACATTAAAGGCCTGGAATGAGTCTCTGGTCAAGAACGGTTCCATTATTATGGAAATGAGAAAAGCGGCAGTAGACAAACTGGATCAACAGGTAAAAAGTCATTATCGGACATTGAGTGGCGGTAGCGATAATACAAAAATCATCTATCAATATTCCTTTCCGCTCAAGAATTCCATCGAGCTAACCAATGCCTATCATGCAGCTTTGGAACAGGCCGAGCAAAAAGATAGACAATCTCAAACCACAACCGTTGGTCCGCACCGGGACGATTTGTTGTTTCTGATCAATGGAAAACCACTGCGAGTTATCGGTTCCCAGGGAGAGCACAAAACATTTGTTATTGCTCTGAGAATTGCTGAATTCTATTATCTGAAAAGTATACATCAGGAAGCACCGATTTTACTCTTTGATGATATTTTCGGAGAGCTCGATCCGGTTCGGATCGCCAATATGATCGGCACGCTTTCTCAAATCGGGCAGGTTTTCATAACCACCACGTCGGCAAATTTCTTCAACAAAATTGAATCGTGGCAGCAGGAAACATCTTTTTATGAAATAATTAATGGATCGGTAAATATCCGGGAAAAGGTATGAAGGAAGCAAAACCATTAAACCAGTTAATTTTCCAATTCTTACAGAATCTGGGAATAAAAGCGAAAGTAGAAGAAAATTTTGCGATTGTTTACTGGGATACTGTGGTTGGAAATGAAATATCGGAACGCACCGAACCCTTCAAAATGAGTAAAGGAACTCTATTTGTAAAAGTAAATGATACCACATGGAGAAATGAACTTCAATACTTCAAAAATGAGATCATCGAAAAATTGAATCATAAAATTGGGAAAAAGATCGTAACTGACATCAAATTTTACTGAAGGATTTTAATATGAATCAAAACAACAAAGAACAACAAACATACTCTGCGGCAAATATACAGGTTTTAAAAGGTCTCGAAGCTGTCCGCCGAAGGCCGGCAATGTACATTGGAGATACCACCGCCCACGGTTTGCATCATCTGGTCTACGAGATTGTAGACAATAGTATCGACGAAGCAATGGCCGGATTTTGCACTAAAATTCAGGTACTGATCAACAAGGATGAAAGTATTACCGTAATAGACAACGGGCGCGGTATACCGGTGGATAAACACAAAGAGATGAAAAAATCCGCCCTGGAAGTTATCATGACCGTTCTCCATGCCGGTGGTAAATTTGACCATTCCACTTATAAGGTATCCGGTGGTCTTCATGGCGTCGGCGCTTCGGTGGTAAATGCCCTATCCGAATGGTGCGAGGTTGAGGTTTACCGGGAAGGACAGATCTACTTTCAGAAATATCAGAAGGGATTGCCAACTGCCCCGGTCAAGAAGCTCCGGGCTACCAAGAATACAGGTACCAAAACAACTTTTATGGCCGATACAGGCATCTTCACCAAGGTAACCTACAATTTTGAGACGCTGGCCAACCGTCTGCGTGAATTGGCCTTTTTAAACAGGGGCCTGCGGATAACCCTGAAGGATATGCGTGATGGAAACCTGGAGGAATTTTATTATAAGGGTGGCCTGATTGAGTTTATAAAATACATCGACCAGACCAGAACCGGACTTCACAAACCAATTTATATCAGTGGTGAGAGAGAAGGGGTAGAAGTAGAAATTGCCCTGGAGTATAACGACTCCTACAGCGACAATATTTTCACCTATTGTAATAATGTGAATACCATTGAAGGAGGAACCCATCTCCACGGATTTAAATCTGCTTTGACCCGGACTTTGAACTATTATGGAAATAAAAACAATCTGCTTAAAAATATCCAGCTCCAGGGTGATGACGTAAGAGAAGGCCTTACCAGCGTAATCAGCGTAAAGGTGGGCGAGCCACAGTTTGAGGGGCAAACCAAGACGAAACTCGGGAACAGTGAAGTCCGCGGCGTTGTCGAATCCATTTTTAATGAAAGCCTGGCTGAATTCCTGGAACAAAATCCATCAGTTGGCCGGAAAATTATCGATAAAAATGTTTCTGCTGCCCAATCCCGGGAAGCAGCCAGACGCGCACGGGATTTAACCCGGCGTAAAAGCGCCCTGGAAGGAAATCAACTGCCGGGTAAACTCGCCGATTGCAGCATTAGCGATCCGGAGCAATGTGAGATCTATCTGGTAGAGGGTGACTCTGCCGGTGGATCTGCCAAGCAGGGCCGGGACCGGAGATTTCAGGCCATTCTCCCATTAAAAGGAAAAATTCTGAATGTAGAAAAAGCCCGGTTGCACAAGATACTGGCCAACGACGAAATTAAAACAATCATTACCGCTATGGGTGCGGGTATGGGTGATGAAGATTTTGAATATGAAAGATTACGCTACCATAAAATAATCATCATGACCGATGCAGACGTTGATGGATCACATATTCGAACATTGTTATTAACCTTCTTCTTCCGCTATATGCGCAAATTAATTGAACTGGGACATGTTTATATTGCCCAACCACCTTTATTTAAAATTAAGGCGGGTAAGGAAGAACTATATGCTTACGATGATGACGAGAAAGACAATCTGGTCAAACGATTCAGTAAGAATGGCAACGAAAGTAAAATAAATATTCAACGGTATAAAGGATTGGGAGAAATGAATCCAGAACAGTTGTGGGAAACTACCATGAATCCGGAAAAGAGAACCTTGCTGCAGGTAACACTGGAAAACGCCGCACAGGCAGATCATATTTTCAGCACCCTTATGGGAGACCAGGTGGAACCGCGTAGAAATTTCATTGAGAAAAATGCCCGCTATGTGCGAAACCTTGATATATAAAATTTTAGTGATGCTAATTGATTTTGAAAAATGAATGAAAAGTGAGAAGATAATATGGATTTACAAAGGCAAAGAATACTGCCAACCAACATAGAAGATGAGATGAAAGAATCCTACATGGATTATTCCATGTCAGTGATTGTTTCCAGGGCACTTCCGGATGTGAGAGACGGATTAAAACCGGTTCACCGGCGTGTTTTGCACGGCATGAATGAATTAGGGATGCAATATAATCGTCCGTACAAGAAAAGTGCCCGAATTGTAGGAGAGGTGCTGGGTAAATATCATCCCCATGGAGATACTGCTGTTTATGATACCATTGTCCGGATGGTGCAGGATTTCTCCCTGCGTTATCCTTTAATTGACGGGCAGGGTAATTTTGGATCCATCGACGGCGATTCACCTGCAGCGATGCGATATACCGAAGTGAGAATGGCCCGGATTGCCGGGGAAATTTTAAGAGACATCAACAAAGATACCATCGATTGGCGTCCCAATTTTGATGAGACATTACAGGAACCGGTAGTGATGCCTTCGGTTTTCCCCAACTTGCTCTGTAATGGAGGATCCGGCATCGCCGTAGGTATGGCCACTAATATTCCTCCCCATAATTTAAGAGAAGTCGTGGATGCCATTACCGCTACCATCAACAATCCAGATATCTCCGTTGAAGAGTTAATGCAGTATATTAAAGGTCCGGATTTCCCCACAGCAGGAATCATATTTGGCGCGGCCGGAATCCGGGAAGCTTATACCACCGGGAGGGGAAAGATAATTGTCCGGGGAAAAACAACTGTAGAACATGGCAGAAATAACAAGGAAAGTATAATTATCAATGAAATGCCATACCAAGTAAATAAAGCCTCTCTGATTGAAAAGACAGCTGAACTGGTTCGCACAAAAAAGATAGATGGCATCTCCGATATTCGTGACGAATCAGACCGGGACGGTATCCGGGTAGTTATTGAATTGAAACGCGATGCACAACCGGAAATCGTATTGAATCAAATGTATAAACATACCCAGCTTCAGGTAACCTTTGGAATTATCAATCTGTCACTGGTAGATGGTGTTCCCAGAGTACTCTCCCTGCGGCAGATGATTCAGTATTTCATTGACCATCGTCATGAAGTCATCTTACGGAGAACCCGCTATGAATTGGCGGAAGCAGAAAAACGGGCTCACATTCTGGAAGGTCTGAAAATTGCCCTGGATAATATTGACGAAATTATCGCCACTATCAAAAAATCGGCCGAT
This sequence comes from uncultured Calditrichaceae bacterium, assembly GCA_964452045.1. Lineage (GTDB taxonomy): Bacteria > Calditrichota > Calditrichia > RBG-13-44-9 > RBG-13-44-9 > CAYVKM01. The sequence goes on along the minus strand of CAYVKM010000035.1, from coordinate 13,277 downwards.
GCGGAATCCGCAAGAAACAACTTGATGAAAAAGTTTGGCCTCTCCGAAATCCAGGCCAAGGCTATTTTAGATATGAGACTGCAACGGTTAACCGGTCTGGAAAGACAAAAAATTGAAGAAGAATACCGGGATGTCATTAAGACTATCGAACGGTTAAAAGCCATTCTGGAAAACATAAACCTGCAATTACAGATCATTAAGGATGAACTTCTTGAACTTAAAGAAACCTATGGTGATAATCGCCGGACGGAAATAATTCAGAATTTTGAAGAGTTCTCCATAGAGGATATGATCGCCGAAGAAGATATGGTTATCACCATTTCGCGTGATGGCTATATCAAAAGATTCCCGGTAAGCGGGTACCGCCGTCAACACCGAAATACCAGGGGAAGCACCGGCGCTATTGCCAAAGGTGAGGACTTTATCGAGCATCTCTTTATTGCTTCTACCCACCACTATATTGTATTCTTCACCAACCTTGGCCGGTGTTACTGGTTGAAGGTTCATGAGTTGCCGCAGGTGGGAAAAGCCGGTAAAGGACGTGCGATCATCAACATGATCCAGATTGGCAAACAGGAAAACATCACCGCATTCGTAACCGTGCGGGAGTTTATAGAAGATGCCTTTTTGATGATGGCTACCCGCAAGGGAATGATCAAAAAGACAGTACTTTCTGCCTATGGGAATCCGCGCCGGGATGGTATTAATGCTATTAGGATCAATCCCGGGGACGAACTGATAGAAGTTAAATTAACCGATGGCTCCAGTGATGTGATTCTGGCAACCACAATGGGAATGGCCATCCGGTTTAATGAATCCGAAGTTCGGGATATGGGTCGTGTAGCTGCCGGCGTTCGCGGCGTTCGTTTAGTTAAAAATGATCATGTAATTGGAATGGTAATTGTTAAACGGGAAGGCACACTGCTCTCGGTCAGTGAAAAGGGATTTGGCAAAAGAACCTGGATTAAGGAATACAGACTTACTCATCGCGCCGGAAAAGGAATTAAAAATTTCAAGGTATCCGAAAAAACCGGACGGCTCCTTTCCATCAAAGAAGTTGTCGATGACGACGACCTGATGCTGATCTCATCCAAGGGTGTCTTGTTAAGAATTCATGTGGGGAATATCCGGGCTACCGGTCGCAATACTTCCGGTGTCCATTTAATCCGGTTGGATTCCGGGGACAAGGTAAGTGATGTAGCCAGGATCGTCTCAAATGGCGAAGACGAATAATAAAGGGAGACTTTATCTCCCTCTTTATAATCCAGTTTAATGATAATATGTTATAGCGTACCAGCGGCACGGAAAAAACAAAGGTAAATATGGACATTACAATTTACAAACCGGGGAGGCTAACTCCTGCTTAATTAACAACCTTTTAAAGAAAGGAGGTTAAAAATGGGTAAGCTCAGTTCTTACCTAATGAACAGGAGGCGTGCCTCAGCCATGATCTTGAATATAGGATACTCGTAATTCACGACCCTTTTCATGCCTTGCTGGGGGCAATTGGGCAAATAGTAAAGACCCTTCATTGGATACTCTTTGCCACGCCTCCCCGTTTAATTTTTTATGCATTTTGTTCCGCACATAATTAAACCTAATATTTTTATACTTACACTTATCTCGAGCCCCCTATTTTCGCTTTCTGTCCATCTGGTCCTCGTGCTACAATCGGTATAATTATTTAACGGTACTGACAAATCAACATCGTGTATCTTTGTGGCACATCATTGTCCGATTTCCCCCCATTTAATCGGGTGTGATACAAGCCCTTTATTTTAAGCTCTTCTATATTATCCTTTTCATGAACAACTTCATCACAATTTCTCCCGACCATATAAGAATAAGGTTTCTAAATGTTTATTGATCTAACCGCTATCATGATATGATCTGTGAATTTTTTGTCAATGAACAGAAAATTTCTGGATTTTATATCAAACGTGTATTATATTTTTGAGAATTTCTTAACTATCAGTGGAGGAAACATGAAAAAAATATCAGACTCGACGATACGGCGGATGTCTAAATATTTTCGCTCCTTAGAACAATTAATTGATAAACGGGTGGAAACCGTATCATCTGATACGCTCGCCGAAATGGATGGAATTACCTCGGCCCAGGTGAGAAAAGATCTCTCTTTTTTTGGTACTTTTGGCAAGAGGGGATTTGGTTATAATACCAAAGCCTTAAAAAAACAGATTGAAAATATTCTCGGATTATACAGAACCTGGAATGTGGCCATTGTTGGCGCCGGAAACATCGGTCGCGCACTTACCGACTATGCTGAATTTAAAAAACAGGGTTTTGTCATCCGTTTGATTATGGATAAATCGGCAGATAAAATCGGGCAAAAAGTACATGGTTTAACTATCGAAGATTTCAGTAAGGTTAAAGAATTGATTCAGAAAGATCAAATTGATGTCGCTATTATTGCCGTACCTGCAGACAGCGCACAATCGGTGGCCGATAAACTGGTTGATGCCGGCGTGAAGGCCATTTTGAATTTTGCCCCCAGAAGTTTAAAAGTACCGAATGATGTTCTGGTTAAGTACGAAAATATGGCTGTGGAAATGGAAGCCCTTTCTTATTTCTTATCCAATAAGAAATAACTTTTGTCCAAACTTCTCAAAATTAAAAAAATCTCCTCAACCGAAAGGTTCTGGAGATTTTTTGTTCTATTTAAGATTGTATTATTCTTCAGAAAATCAACCACCAGAGAAATGTACCCACCATGATAAAACCGACAATCAGTTTAAACAGGCTGCCGGCCAGAAATCCGATGAGCGTGCCCCATCCCGATTTCCAGGCGTCCCGTTGTGATTTTCCGGAAAGCAACTCACCGATAACCGCCCCCAACAGCGGCCCAACGATTATCCCCACAAAACCCAAAAAAATAACTCCAAGGATTCCTCCGATAATTGATCCCCAAATCCCGGCCATTGAAGCGCCATACTTTTTTGCCCCCAGTGCACCAGCATAATAATCCAGAAATACCATTAAAACGGTAACCGCTCCCCAGAATACCATAGCATCTGCACCGTAATCTTTCCAGCCAGAAACCAATCCGTAAAGTATAAAACCACCATAAATGAGCGGGATGCCGGGTAACATCGGAGCCAGGGTTCCAATTAAACCAACCAGCATAAGAATTATGGTAAAAATTAAAGCGATGGTTTGCCACATATCACTTCACCTTTTTATTCTTGTTTAGAGTTAGGGTTTCTCCCACCCATTCGGAGAAATGTTCATTCACCCACCTATCACCGGAAGAATAAGGATACATCTGTTTTTGTAGACGCTGGCGATAAGCTTCATATAATATTACTGCCGCCGCGACAGACACATTTAGACTTTGCACCATTCCATGCATGGGAATATAAATGGTTTTATCGGCAATTTTCAATGCCTGTTGAGATACACCGCGGTGTTCATTTCCCAGAAGGATTGCTGCCGGTTTCGTCCAGTCTACTTCATAAATTTTTTGTGAGGACGTATCCACATGAGTCGCATAGATCATCATTTTCTGAGCTTTCAGCAGATCATGGAGTTCATCATAGTCTCTGTGACGCTGAAACTCAAGCCATTTTTTTGCAGAGGCAGAAGATTTTTTGCCAAGTTTGGGAAAGGCCTCGTTGGTATAAAGCAGGTGTACTTTGGAGATCCCCACTGCATCACAGGTTCTGAGAATAGCACTGACATTATGAGGATCATGGATGTTTTCGCAGACAATTGTCAGGTCTCTTTGCCGATCCAACAAAACCTGATGCATCCGTTGTTTTCTTCTTTCCGTTACCATCGCTATTTAACCATTATGAAAATCCAATATAAATATCTCTTAGAAATTTGAAAAGATAATAATTTGTTAACGCATGTTTCTTAATTTCTGGATACAGCTGCCGATAATTTTAAAACTAAATTTCGACAATGAAGCGAAAGATCGAATAAATATCTTGATTTATTTAATGCATTTGTATTATTTTTTAAAGCAACATTTTTTCTCTTCGACAATTCTATAACTCAAAGGAGTTTTCCATGAGAAATATCTATTTATTGCTTTTCTGCATGCTGTTTCTGGTACCCTCACTTTTTGCTCAGGGAATACCTGAATCCTATTTCTACGCCGATGAAAATGTAGTTACCGGAGGGCTGGGAATGACCTGGATCGATGGTCAACCTTATACCACCTTTACTCTGGCTCCGGAAATTGCGGTCGGGAAAGTTGGTGTGGGATTGTATATCCAGCTGCTGATGAACAACAACAATGAGTTTAAGTTGCGTAAGGATGAATACCAGGGTGGTGCCGGGATACTCCGGGCGATTAATTATATTCGATATGGCCGGAAGTATGATCCATTTTACACTCGTATCGGAACCCTGGAAATGGCTAGCCTGGGTAATGGCTTTCTGATGTGGAACTATAATAATGCCTCCAATTATGACAAACGAAAGATTGGTTTGGCACTCGATATCGATTTCGGGAAGTTTGGATTTGAATCGGTGACTAATAACCTGGGAAATCTTGAGGTGATTGGCGGCAATCTTTATTTGCGTCCTGTTCGGTTTGCCAATCCCAATATCCCGGTGCTGAAAAATTTCCGGGTCTATGGGACCTATGTTTTTGATGATAAAGTCTATTCCCTGACTGATCCGGGGGAGAAAACAAATCTTACCGCTTACGGTCTGGGGGCGGACCTGCTTTTTATTGATACCCCCATCTTTAAATCAGGTGTGTATTATGATTATGGAAAATTTAAGGATTTCGGCAGTGGCCAGGCAGTGGGGATAAATGCCTTCTTCCCTGAATTTATTGGTTTGTTTGCCCTCTCGGCTAAATTTGAAAAACGTTTTCTGGGTGACCAATTTATCGCAAGTTTCTTTGGTCCGCTGTATGAATTGCAACGTTCATTAAATCCTTTCGAATATCCGGGTGAGAGTGGTATATTCGCTCTGGAGTATGCCCAAAAAAATGAAGGTTATTTCGGACAGCTTGCCGGACATATTATTCATAAAATTTCACTGGTAGGAAATTATCAGCGCTTAAACGGAGTAAAAAGGAGCGGGATAATACACCTGGAAGCGCTTGCCCCGGATCTGGTCCCAAAATTTGAACTACGGGCTTATTATGATAAGATTGGTATCGAAACATTTAAAGATTTCCGCACTCTGGACAATCGGTCGATTGTCACAGCAGAAGTGGGATATCGTCTGAATATGTTCCTGGTGGTCTCAACCGTATACCGCTGGTACTGGGTAAAACAGGTGAACGAAGATGGTTCGGTAGAGTATAAACCACTGGAAAGA
>CAYVKM010000035.1:0-7876 GCA_964452045.1 uncultured Calditrichaceae bacterium | reverse complement strand
CTGGGTAAAACAGGTGAACGAAGATGGTTCGGTAGAGTATAAACCACTGGAAAGAATTGAACCACGAATTTCCTTTAGCTTTAAATTTTAAGCATTAAAGCCCTGTCCCGGACAGGGCTTTATATTTTCATGAATAATCTGATCACAAAACTTGGCGAGGGTCTGTTCCAGCTTATTTACCCTCCGGTTTGCAGTGTTTGTGGCGAACAATTATCTGTTGATTCTCCGGTACGAAACCTATGCCAAAAATGTCTAAGCTCATTTCAGACGGTTTCTTCAGATTTTATCCGGGAGAAAATTCTGGATCGGTTGAGCACTTCCTACCTTGATGAACTTCACATCTTGTTTGAATTTGATAATAACCTGCAGGAAATAATCCACCAGATCAAGTATCGAAAGATGGATCGAATGGCTTATCATTTCGGTGTTCACTGCCAGCAGTATTTACCTCCCGAGCTATTGAACCGGGAATCTCTGGTTCTGCCGGTTCCGCTGCACCCTTCCAGGGAAAAAGAGAGAGGGTACAATCAAAGCTATCATATTGCCAGAGGCTTATTTTACCAACAAAAGCCGCTGGTTGATAAGGACCTCTTTATCCGGCGTCGGGATACCAAATCCCAGACTACCCTGGACCGCCAGGAGCGGCAGGAAAATGTTCAGAATGCCTTTGAGATAAAACACCCGGAAAAAGTTTTGGGAAAAACCGCAATCATCGTAGATGATGTGGTCACTACCGGGGCAACAATCAACGAGTGTGCGCGGGAATTAAAAGAGATAGGAATTAAAGCGGCCATCGGGCTGGCACTGGCCACACCGCGGGAACATCTTAATTAATCAAAGACCGGTATTGTGAAAGAACGACCGGCGATTGGGAGTGACACACCGACATACTCCATAACTCAAGTCAATAATCATCACACCGGATTTTTAGTAAATACTTACGAATGAGCGGCTTTACGAACTCGCTATTTATTTCATAATCGCAAGTTGATTGTAGAGATGGGAAGAAAAGCTAAAGAATTTGTGAGACAAATTTTCTTGATCACCCGTCATGTACGCGAATATCTAATATAAATTTATGCCCTGCTTTATAAAAAAAACATATTGATTTAGATTAGAAATGAATAATCGTCCCGATCGGGTCATCATCTCCACAAAAGGATTGAAGTCAATTTTTGTCAAGGAATTTAATCGTCTTCGGAACTTTGCACAGCTTCTTTTTTGGATAGAAAAAACTTCTTCCACCATAAAGGCAGACTGGCAAATCCCAAAATGATATAAATCCAGGAATAGGTAATCGCACTTTCGGGATTCGGCAAAATAAGTTTTCCAAAGCCCACCAATAACAGATATACTGATAAACTCGTAGTAACTGTTAAATAAGCTCCTTTTTTGAAGGTTTCCATCGGGTGCCGGTTGTCCATCTTTAGTTTTTTTGCCGTATTTTTCCAAAACCCGGGAGGATCGACTCTCTTATAAAATTCTGTCAAGGTCTTTTCAGCCGTTGGGCGGGTCATTAACGTTACAACAACCACAACGACTGTCGAAATGGAAGACATCAGCAGAAGCCGAAGCCACTCCGCTTCAACAGTGAAAAGAATAATTGGAGCAAAGATTAGAGAGACTATAATTGCGGAGACCTCCGAAAAGAGGTTAATTCTTTCCCACACCCATCGCAAAACAAGAACGGCTCCTGTTCCCGCTCCGAAGAGCAAAGTAACATACCAAGCAGTCTGAATAGACCCCAGATTTGCCATAATAATTAATGCGATTGTCAATATCATTATATTCGATAATCTGGCAACAATTACCTGTTCCTTGTTGGATGGCTCTCTCTTCAGCCAGGCTTTATTGACGATGCGTAAATAAAGATCATTGCTCCAATAACTGGCGCCCCAGGATAAATGGGTATCGATGGTGGAAGCCAGAGCGGCTAACATACCAGTTAGCATGAGTCCCCGTATGCCCGGTGGAAGCAAATCCTTTATTCCTGTGGCGAACAACAATTCTCTCCCTGCCACAAAACTCTCGCCGCTAGCAGTGGCCGGATCAAAAGGATAAACCACCAACAACCCAACCCCAATGATTAGCCAGATCAGGCTGCGCAGAAATATTTGCAGCCAGGTGAAAATGAATGCGGCTACCTTCGCATCCCGGTCGCTGCGGCATGCCATCATTCGCTGGGCAAAGTAACCGGTGCCGTCGCTGTTTCGCTCAAAAAACCACTGTAAACTAACGATGATCAAGAAAGGCATCAGGGCTTCAAAAGTGTTGGGGCTAAAGGAAAGAACTTGACTGGTAAATTTAGCTCCGTAAAGCTCCACAAGGCTATGTACAATTTTTCCGACACCACCTGATTCAATGATTACGACAATCGCATAAACAGCGGTGCCAATTATCGCGATGCTAAATTGAACCGTATCCGTGGCGATGACCGACCTTAACCCGCCTGTTGTTGAGTAGAGAGCGGTAAATCCAATGATCAATAGAATGCTGATAAGGTTGTTCGTGGTCGCAACCCAGGGCTCCAATCCTGTAGCACCCGATGCCAGTTGTATCCCGACTGTTTTTACAAGACCATAAACCGGCTGATAAAGACTGGCCGGCAACCAATCATTCCAAGGTAAAAATATTTCACTGATTCTAGTAGCGGCAACCAAAACCATTGCCATGATGGTGCAATTCATCACGGTACCATAATAAATCGCTTTTAGTCCCCGCAATGCCAACACGCCCCTCCCGCTGTAGCGGATTTCAGTTAATTCGGCATCAGTAATCACCTGAGCCCGCCGCCAGGACCGCCCCAGAAGGAATCCGATCATCAAAAATCCCAATCCATAAATCCAAAGCCGCCATAGCATGAAAACACCTCCAGTGGCAATTAATCCCGTCACCAAAAGCGGAGTATCGGCGGCAAATTGAGTGGCAGCAAGGCTGAAACCTGCCCGCCATCCTTTAATTGACCGGCCGGCTAAAAAATACTCTTCCAAATTTTCTGAAGCTTTAGATTGATTGCGAAATCCATTGCTGATGCTGTAAATAATAAAGGCTATAACAATGAGGAGATCTATCATATCTACCCTTTTGTTTCCTAATCTTTAGAGAAACCAGACACATCACTGATAACCAGTTCTATCATCAAATCGAGGCCCCAAGAGTCCAAAGATCAGCACTAAATCTTTTTTATTGGTGAGATTTCGATTTATCTATAAAGTCACAAAAAGAAGCCATATGGAACAACTGGTATTTGTTACTGCAATAAATATAATTATGTAACAGCCCTTGAATAAACAAAGTAAAAATTGAGGGCTGGCCGAATGATCGGGACGCCCTCAATTGATGGTATCAGAAAAATTTACCTAGAATATTAGCACCTAAAAACATTTGGCTCTAAAAGTCGTATGCGACCGAGAATTTGACTGATCGACCGAAGATAGGACGACCGTTGGCAGCTGTAGGATCACGCGGATCGCCCTCTGTCAGGCCATCAGAATTGTTTACATTATCCCCATGAACGCCGAACGACAGACCACCCGGGGCATAGATCACAGCGCCTACGTCGACTTTCGTGTAGCCCTCTAACTGGAAAAGATTAGTTCTATCATTCCATCGTTTTCCGACGCTCCTCAGGGCACCATAAATGGTCGCAGCGAAATTTCCGAAAGTGACCTTATAGCTCGGCGAAACTCTGAATTGCCAGTCAGGTTGACGCCAAATCTTATTTCCCACGACGGCCGGATCAGCATTAGCCTCCTTTATCTCTCCTTTCTGTAATGTTCCAACAGCTCGCAGCGCGAAGTTTTCATAGGTGATCACCCCATCCAGTTCAACCCCATACGCGTGTGTGTTTAGAAGGGCAGTTACTCTGGTAGCGCCGACATCACCCTCTACAACATCAACATTGTTAAAGAAACCAGTTGCAAACAGACTGAAAATCGTTGAAACATACTTAACTCCTGCTTCATATTGTCTGAATTTATAGGGTTTGAGATTACCATCCGAGTCAAGACTGTAAACACCTTCGCGAATATTGTCAAATTGTGGAAACAAATAGCTATCAGAGTAGCGCCCGAAGATACCAAGCTCTTCGCTTAAGTCGTAGTTGGCCGCTCCCGTAAATGCAAAATGTTTTCCGCTAAGCGACTTTACCAAGTCGGGCGTGCCGTCGGGATAAACCGGACCACTATCCAGGGTGTACTGGAGGTCAAACCATTGATGGCGGAGTCCAAGATCAATCCGAAGGGCTGGCAGGACTTGCCAGGAATCTGCGCCATAGACCGCATACACCCGGGCATCACCAGCAGATTGAATATTGTAACTCCACGGCGCTCCGCCTCCTGCGTCAGCAACATCCTGGGCAGTTATATCCGATTCTAATAAATCCCCATTGGTAACATTTTGAACCGGTACATGATTACCAATTGTCCAGAAATCGTTAGATGACCATCGCGCCTGGTACAGACCAACAGTGATGTCGTGTTTATTCAGCTTTTTCTCTAAGCTGAGGTCATTGTTAATAGATTCAAGCTCCTTCTTAACAACCCAGTATCCATAGTTTTGAATCCAATCCGAATCCATTAGTATCACTCCACCATTGGTCATTACGGTGTCGACACCAAGACTGTTCTTCAGTGCACTTACTCGAATTGGACCGCCATTCGGTACAAACCCAAAGGTATTCGCATTGCCTGAGGTATAGGTAAGGTTGTCTCGCACCATCCAACCATCCCCTAAATCGAGATCTGCGTTCACACCACTGATACCCCCTTTCCAACCACGGCCTTTGGCAAAATCAAAGATCTGGGTATCACCCGCCCCATTAATCTGAAGTTCACGAAAGCGTGTTGCATTACCGAGTGGGCTGAATGTACCCAGATCGTTGCCAGTGTTTAGTGCCATTGGTAGAATCCATTGGCCATAATCATCAGTTAGTCGTGTGAAGGCATTAACAACACCTCTCTTGAAGGTCTTAGTCATCTCCAGAGTGACCTGCTTTCCATTCTCGGCGTTAAATTGGGTACTTCTAATGCCTGGAGCTGTGCGTGTATATCCACCTGCCATATAATACAATCCATCGCTTATTTTACCACTCATGTAACCATCAACCCGCTGCAGATTATAGTCAGATGTTGTATATTTCAGACGACCTTTAGTTGCCTCGCCTCCCTTCCTTAAATTGAAATTTACGGTCATACCCGGTTCAGCATTCGAGAATACAGCACCGGGGCCACCACGTAATGCCTCCGTATTTTCAACGGTTTCATCAATACGGAAGATGGAACTCTGCTCAAAAAAAGAAAGTGTTTCCACACCGTAAATTGGTCCACCATTGAGTGACATTGTCACGAATGGCGCATCACCGGATGACGGCAGACCACGCACAAAAATATTTGCACCCGCAACACCACCGGAGCTCTCAGACCATACACCAGGAACCACCTCCAATAAATTTGCCGTGCTGCTCGGCGAAAACTGTCTAATTTCGAGGGCAGGAACGGTGGTTATAGCAAAACTTGCTTCGCGTTTGGTTACACCCACTCCGCCTGGTGTACCAGAGACCACAACTGCATCCATCAACAATGCGTCAATACCGAGCGTAAAATTTTGTGTAATTGTTTCACCGGCGGAGACATCAATGGATTGCCTTTGTGTTTTGTAACTTAGATAGGCAGCTACGATAGTGTATGTTCCAACCGGAACATCCAAAATAAAATATGCCCCATCTTCATCAGTAGACGTGCCCAAAGTTGTGCCTTCCAAATATATATTTGCACCAACTAGAGCTTCTCCAGCATCATCAGTTACAACCCCCCTAACTGTACCAGTATTTTGCGCTATTAGTGGGAATGATGTAAAAAACATCATAATTAGCACTAACGCAAATTTAAAGGATTTGTGATAACTAATATAATTCATCTGCTACCTCCTTTAATTTGGTTGAACTAATAAAATTTATAGGCTTAACATAAAACCCTGATGGCTTTTCACAAAATTTATCCAACCTAGAATTCTACACTAAAATTATAGATAATAAAGCATAATCAGATGTAAAGATCAGATGAAACCGTAAAGTAAAATATTTCGAAGGGATTATAATAAAGACAAGAATATTCGTAGGATGAGCGGCTGAATTAGATTGGGATACTGAGTAAAACATTTTAATTAATGCTTAATTTCTAGATCAGATCTTTTTTAATATATGTAAAAAAACATAAAATGACAAATAAAACTTGTTTTCTGAACCAGTGAACAATTATAAGGAGAGATTTATAAACGATAAATTATAGGTGGGTTTCATTTTAATAGAGCAGTGTGTTTTTTGAATTAAACGGCTTTCTACCAAAATGAAGTGACTTCTCAACAAGTCTTTATAAGACTCGGTTCAGCAGTATGCAGGGGCGAAATCACAGTTCTGGCATTGGCCACATCGAATTGAAATATTAACCTAAAGATATCGTATCAGGAAAGAACCACCGGCAATCTCTCTTTGAGAAAAATTTGCTCAGGAGAGACAACTGCCTGATATGCCAGTGCCTCCACTCCATTTTCAACCGCCTCCCGTAGCAATTTTCCATAAACCGGATCGATACTATCTGCCGGCGAGACATATTTTGCGTCGCGACGCTGTACCACAAAAAATATGACCGCCCGATCTCCCGCCGTTACGACGGCCATTAATTCTCTTAAATGCTTTTGTCCACGCTTGGTTACGGCATCCGGGAAATAAGCCACATTATCCTCAACCAGGGTCACATTTTTTACTTCCACATAACATTTGCCGGCAATACCTTCCAGCAGCAAATCAATCCGGCTGTTCCTTCCATATCTGACTTCAGGACGAATGGAGGCATAACCCTGGAGTTCGGAAACAGTCCCATTTTCTATCCCCTCCCGAACCAGTTTATTCGGATGACCGGTATTGATCCCGACCCATTGTTGATCAAGCTGGATGAGTTCCCAGGTATATTTTAGCTTTCTTTTGGGATTGGCACTCTGTGAGAGCAGCACCGGGCTGCCTGGCTCCTGGCACCCTTTCATACTGCCGGAGTTGGGGGTGTGGGCGGTAACGATTATGCCATCTTCCAGCTCCACATCTGCCAGAAAACGTTTATACCGTAAAATCAGTTTTCCTTTGATCAGGGGTTGGGACAGTTTCAATATATTTTTCCGATCAGCCAGTGATCATCGCTGTTGATAACTTGAAGGATAAAAGGCAGGTGCCAGGAGATCTCTTCACTCTGCCGGACGATCCAATCGCCAAATACCAAAACTTGTTCCTTGCCGTTCAGCAGGAAATAATTGGGGTCTGAAATTTCAATTTGAGAAATGCTGTGAACGTTCTTTAAACCGATCAACTGTGCCGAATATTTAGTGCGGTTCATATCCCGGAAATTAAAATCCGGCGTAAAAAAATCTACCATTTGCAAAGAATCACTTTGCGCCCAGGCCATACTAAAATCTTCCAGGAAAGCATGGACTTCCCGCTCCAGCCGGTATGGGCACTCCGAAACCGGAAAACTCTGTTTTTTCAGGAAACCGAGCCTCGAGTAAATGGCTGGTTGTTCAATATAAAGAGAATCGGAAGACTTTTTTAGATGAGAACCAACCAGTAATGAATTTTGGTGTCCGAAATGAAGGTCGGCCATGTGCAGTTCAACCAGCCGGTAACCCTGGAGAAACATGTTTCCGAGACTTTGTACTTTTTGCGATTTATCCAGTGACTCTCCATTAAGATAGATTTCGGTTTTCCCCTTAAATTCGCCTAAATCCAGGTAAAGTGTATTGTAAATAAAATGCCCCGGTATAACGAATTCCCTTTTTAGCCAGATCCACTTTTTATTCTGCTTCAAATCACTCCCATGAAAAATGATGGGCG
>CAYVKM010000034.1:31188-35139 GCA_964452045.1 uncultured Calditrichaceae bacterium | reverse complement strand
TTTTGTTAATCTCCAGCTACGGTCAAATGTTACCCTGCTGGATACTATACAGATTTCCGGTAAGGTAGGATTAGCATTGAAGTCCTGGGACCGGGCGAATGGTGCCACCAATTTGTTCTCTTTCTATCGGGCAAATATGTGGATCGATGATTCGCTGGTTTACTCCGTGCAGTACGATTTGTTTTCTTATGCCAATACGGAATTAATCGAGCTGGATAAAAATTTTTCCCTCTGGCGAAAACAGATTGGGATTTTTCATAATTTTTATCGCTACCCCGATAACCGATTACCACACTATTTAAACACACCTGATGGTGGAGGATTTTTAGATACCAAAGAGTTGCGGGATGGAATTCATCACCTAAAAATAAAATTATTTGATTTCTGGAACAACCCGGCCGAGCTGGATTTTTATTTCCGATCAGGAAAACCGGCCCAACTTTCCTATGACCTGAATAAAATTGTGGATAATAACCTCTTTCTGCGGATTCAGTCAACCAAAAAATTAGCGAACATTGCCATTTTCAAAACAAAAAATCCTGACAGTTGGTCAGCAATACCATTATCAGATAAGCCCGCTGTTTTGGATTATAAGGAGAATTTTTATTATTCATTCTCAATTCCAGTAGATACCTCAAGTAACGATGAGTATATGATTCAAGGCACTGATTCCACCGGGATGCATACTTTCCCATTATTTATCTACCCTGAAGAAAGCTCTTCCAGACAGATTAACAACCAGGGATTCTCCGTCCGAAAGCGAGAATTTAAGAGAAACTGGATTTCGCTTGTGGCGGATGTTTATCAAAACAATCCAACTACTTTTCTAAACGGCCTCAAGAGACAGATAAATAATCTGTTCTGGTTTCCCCGGGGATCCCATGATTATCAGTTGAACATACCTATCCAGGAAATTATTTCAAACCCGGATCTTCTGAAAAGTGTGATGGGTCCATCCATCGACGATTTGAAATTCTGCGATGGCAGTAAAGATTTCACACTATATTCCCAGGACAGCCTTTATGCCGCCCGGTTTAAGCCGAATTCACTTTATAACCAATCGATTGTCTATACCAGCCTGCTAGATACTGCAGCAGAGATGTATGCGGTTAGGCCTCCTTACCGAAGAGTGGGAAATATTTACGATTTGCAACCATTCGATGAGCCTATTAAGGATGGGGTGCAGGTTTCGCTGGAAGCGCCGGATTTTTACCATAATTTAAAAGGGCTCGGTTTGTATTACTGGGATTTCAAGAAGGGTTGGCTGTTCATACCTTCCCAGATCGACTCCTCAATATCAAAATTTTCAGCCACGGTAACCAGTCTGGAAAAATTCACCCTGATCCAGGACACAATACCGCCGATTATCGCTTCCCTCCAGCAGGCTCCCGGTGCACATATTTCCAGTCAAAGCGGTAAAATTTCCTTTACTTTGAAAGACGAAATGTCCGGAATTCAGCGGGAATATCAGATTGTGGTAAGGGTTAACGGCCAGTGGCATTTGTTTGATTACGATCCGGAAGAGGATACTATCTCCCTCACACTATCCAATCAGGAAATGAGTCAGGCACAGTTACAAATAGAGGCGGTTGATAATGTGGGCAATCGCACCCGGCAAAATTTTGTCATCAACTAATCGATAAAATTCTTTCCGGAAAACCGGATGCTATTTGGATTTTGGATTATCACCAACATTTAAATGAATTGTAAAATTATAATTAAGACGAATAATTTACATATTAGCATTTAAGACTTAACTGAATTTTTTCATTCATGATTCGATTCTTGTTTCCGATAATTCATAAAACTTGAAGAGTTAAATAATAAACCTTTAATCCAAAATGACAATAATTATGAAATCATTTATATCACTATTCATTGTCGTTTTTACATTTGCCCTATTTAGCAAATGTACTTTTGACGAACCAGTATTGCCTACCTGGGTAGCCCCGTTTATTATCCCTCTGGCCAATGACCGGGTAATTCTCTCCGAAAGATTTATTCAGGATAGCTCTATTGTTACCCGGGGAGACAGTTTATTTCTCGATCTAAGAGGATCAATGGATTCCCAATCCATTTCACCGGCAGATCTCAGCATTGCAGGTGTCGATTCTTCCAGCCAATTTTCAATTAACACCATAAAACTGGACTCAATCACCACCCTTACTACCGACACCATAAATATTACTGCGGTGCTTCCCTGGCTGGTAAATTTTATCAATCAGACCGTCCCCATTCCGGATACCATATTCTCATATTCTTCCACTATCACAGATACGAGTAATTTTGTCTCCATGAAAGTGCGAAATGGAACTGTTCAGCTAACCGTTTATAACAATCTTCCTTTTACTATTGCTCCGGTGAGCCCAACCACCGGTGGTATAGAAATTTCGATTTTCAACGATGGTTTTGGAACACATGTGGCTGATATCAGCATCATGGATACAATTCCTCCGGGTGGTGTCGGAATTGGAACTGCCCCAATTGCCAGTACCGACAGTATGGTTGCCATGCCACTTCGCCTGGATTACAGTGTTCATGTATTGGCTGAGAATATTTTTGTGACATCCAGCGCCCTGGACAACTGGAGCTTCAAACTGGACCTGGAATTCATGGATCTGGAAGTTGAGCAGATTAGGGGATATGTCAGTACCCAGGAATTCAGCAACGAATGGCATATTTCGGTTGAAGATCAGGCAAACAAGATAATCGAAGCCAGAATTTTTTCCGGTGATATTCAGCTTTTCTTTTATAACAGACTCCCCATTCCGGCCTATATTACCTACACACTTCCCGAATTGACTGATGCCGGTGGGCAACCATTTACCAATAGCTTCTATCTTAGCTCCAACGATAGTTCAATTCAGAATATGTCCGATCTCTCCGGATATACCATTAAGAGTTCAATGGCTCCGGGTAGTGTCATCGACAGTCTGATAGTGATTTCAGCGATTTCCACAGATCCCGGATTTGTCTCACTGAACGCCTCGGATGAAATAAGAGTGCGACTGCACACTTCCGAAATCCAATTTACTTATCTGGAAGGTTATTTAAGTCCGGATACCCTTGATATTGAGCCCTTTACCGCAGCCAATGTGATCGATTACGATGGCTTTCAGGGCGGATTTAAATTACAGGGCGCTCAGATGGTTTTCGAAATAGAGAATCAAATGTATCTTGATACGGCTATTTTTAACGGAGAAATAACCGGCTATCGTAAAGATGATAACGGCGTTATTACCGACTCCGCTAAAATCCAGATCACAGATCAAACCATCCTGCCGGAAGACCGGACAAGAATTTCACTAGCAGGAACCGAGGTTGATTCGCTGGTCAATATTCTTCCCACTGACCTGAAGGCATCCGGATCCATAAGATATGGAGGTTATGCACGGGTATCTACCAGCGATACCATTGGCGGTAACTACGAGTTTTCCACACCATTTTATATTCAAATTATGGGGCCCACAGCTTTCAGACTGGAACCTGATACCATTACTTCTGATGAAATAGACGAAAAATTTCGCAGAGCGTCCGGGGATGAAATCAAGTCTGCCATGCTTTTCGCACAGGTTTCCAATGCCACACCATTGACCGGAAAATTACTCCTGTTTGCCAATCGAAATCCGTTGCGGGAAGATATCTACGATACAACCGGTGTGATCGATACTCTGGGTTTCTATAAGGTAATCGATCTTCCTGCAGCAACAGTCGATCCGGTGACCGGGATTGTTGAACAACCAGGTGACGGTACAGTTACCTTTCCCTTAAACCAAACAGAATTGAATATTTTCCATAAACCACCATTCCGGGTAGGCTTGGAGTTAAATTTTCAGGAAACCCAGGATTTTGTCCTTATTAGGGGAAGCGATTACCTGCAATTTCAGGGACATGCAGAAGTAACCATTTTATTTAAAGATGACCAGGATTGATGATATGAAATTAATAATA
>CAYVKM010000034.1:0-31088 GCA_964452045.1 uncultured Calditrichaceae bacterium | reverse complement strand
GATTTTAATTTCGAAATCCAGCTTTTATCGGCACACCTGATGGTAAGAAATAACAGTTTTTCCTTAAAAGAGTACGATAAGTATTTTACCACTGGTGATTCCCTCACCCGGAGTGATATTGATAATTTATTCGGTCATATTCCGGAAAAGGGACTGTATGGCTATGGCGACATCGGCGCAAGGGGTTTATCCATTTATGCACGTCCTTTTAGTTTAACCATTGCCGGAATGGGGAACGGCTTTGTTAATCTGCCTAAAGATCCTATTATTTTCCCCTTCTATGGAAACACCGAGCAGAAAGATTTCTCCATAGACGACCTCGACGGACAGGCTTGGGTAGGCGGATCGATTAATTTCGGAATTGCTTTTCCCGTCACTCAATGGATGCCAAGTCAATTCGATTTTGTTTCGGTGGGAATCTCTCCCAAATACATCAGAGGTTTTCAATACGCAGAAATAACCGAATCCAAAGGTAGCCTGATTACCACAGACGATTACATTCTGGCCAGCGCACACCTCATGGGAATGAGAAGCAAGGGTGGTAATGGTTTCGGATTGGATCTCGGTGTCTTGGGCGTCTATGAAGAAAATTGGACCTTCTCCCTGCATGCCTCAAATCTGTTTGGAGCAGTAACCTGGAAAACAAATGATTCCTTGCTGGTTTACGATTTTATCTCAGATTCAGTACGAATTAATGACTATCAGGATTTTACCCGTCTCGATCAGGATACTACCTATGCCGTGGGGAATTTCAAGAGAAGTCTGCCACAATCGCTTACCTTTGCTACAGCATATCAGTATCTGCCGAACCTGGTATTTACCGCAGCCTGGCGGCAGGGTTTAAACCATGCCCTGGGAAACAGTGTTACACCTCTGATTTCCATAGGTACAGAATACAGCCCGATCCCTTATTTACCACTTCGGACTGGAATTGCGGTTGGTGGAAATTACGGTTTCACCTGGGGAATGGGTTTAGGGGTTGACCTGAAATACTGGCAATTGAGTATTGGCTATATGAACCACAATTTCCGTTGGTTCAGAAGTGCCAGAAGTATGGATTTTGCCCTCACCACCCAATTCCGATTCTGATTATATTAAGAATAAAAAACAGGCCCGGCTTGAAATCAAACCGGGCTTTTTTTGTTTCATCCACTTTTCAGTTCTGAACAACCTGTTTTTCCACGTTACGTTTTTTAATTCTCCCTGGATAGAATTTTAGTGCTTCAGCCAGAATTTCCATCGAGCGGCGCATGTCCTCAACATTCAGAACAAAGGCAATTCTCACTTCATCTTTTCCTTTACCGGGTGTTGCGTAGAATCCATTTGCGGGAGCTAACATCACTGTTTCATTATTTAAATGGTATTCTTCCAACAACCACTGGGAGAACCGATCGGCATTATCCACTGGTAATTTTACAATAGTGTAAAAAGCACCCTGCGGTTTAAGAGAAACTACTCCGGGTATTTTTTCCAACTCTTCAAAAACCACATCACGCCGGTTCCGATATTCCTGGATAACCTCATCAAAATAAGATTGTGGAGTATGAACTGCAGCCATTGCGGCAAGCTGTTCCACGGTGGGGGGACATAGTCTGGCCTGCCCCAATCGAAGTCCGGCATCCAGAATATCTTTATTGTGGGTTGCCAGACAGCCAATCCGCGCCCCGCAAACACTGTATCGCTTAGAGATGCTGTCTAAAAGAACGGCACGATCCCGAATCCCTTCCAAGTGCATGACCGAATTATAAACTGCCCCATCATAGATAAATTCACGATAGACCTCATCCGAAAAGAAATACAGATCGTGTTTCAAAACCAGCTGTCGTAAAGTTTCCATTTCTTCAGGGGTATAGACATATCCGGTTGGATTATTGGGGGTACATATCATAATCGCCCGGGTCTTGGAACTGATTTTCTTTTCAATCTCCCCAACAGGTGGAAGTTTAAAACCATTTTCAACCCGGCTGGTCACGGGTACAATCTTTACCCCGGCTTCAATGGCAAAACCATTATAGTTGGTATAAAAGGGTTCCGGAATTATCACTTCCTCTCCCGGATCCATCGTCGCCATCATGGCAAATATGATCGCTTCGCTGCCGCCGGTTGTTACAATGATTTCATCACTGGACAGGGTGATGTCAAACCTGGCATAATATTTTACCAGTTCATCCCGGTATTCCCACAAGCCGGCAGAATGGCCGTAAGGAATAACCTGTAAATCGTGATGACGGAATGCATCCAGAAAAACCTGAGGAGAATGGATATCCGGTTGTCCGATATTGATATGATATACATGGATTCCCCGCTTTTTTGCTGCCTCGGCATAGGGAACCAGTTTTCGGATTGGAGAAGGAGGCATCAGCTTTGATCGTTTGGCTAGCTCGGGCATTTTTAATCTCCTCAAAATTTAAACTCATTTGCGCTTGCTGATACAGTTTCGGCGAGATGGGCTTTAGCTTCGGCCGGAGAATCATAAACGTAGGTTAACCATTCTTCATACTCTTTGACTTTTCCCCGGACGACATCCGCATACTTTTGAGCAAGTTTTCGGGTAATCGGTCCCGGTTTACCAGAGCCGATCTCATAACGATTCCATTCTTTCGGATTTTTATTCTTTTCCCGGCCATCGGTTATCCGACTTATGGGAGTTACTTCTGCAGCGGTACCAGTGAAAAAAACTTCATCTGCCTTAAACAACTCTTCAATAGTTATCGGAGCGATTTCCGTCTGATATCCCATATCTTTGGCAAGTTTTAGTATGGTCGTGCGGGTTATCCCCGGCAGGATAGATTCGCTTTCATCATTAGTCTTAATTCGCTTGTTTTTTACTACGATAATATTCTCTCCCGGTCCTTCCGCGATTCTTCCTTCCAGATTCATAAAGATGGCTTCATCAAATCCCAAATCCCGGGCATATTTCCCAGCAATATTCGATTGGGCATAAATACCTCCCACTTTCGCCCGCATATCCAGCTGACTGGGATGTACCCGGCGTCGAGAGAGAAGTAATGCGTGTACACCTTTTTCCAATCCTTCTTCGCCCAGATAAGCACCCCAGGCCCAGCATCCCACGCTTAATTCCACCGGGCAGGCTTTTGGTACCAGTCCCAAATTCCCATACCCATAAAACAGATTAGGCCGGATATAGGCAGCCCGTAATTTATTTTCTTTCATCACCATTTTAATGACATCCATAATTTCATCGGAGCTGTATGGTACATTCATATTAAGTACTTTTGCGGAATAGAAAAAACGATCAAGATGATCTTTCAATCGAAATACGGCGGGGCCTTTTGCTGTATCGTAGGCACGAATTCCTTCAAACACCGAACTTCCATAATGGACCACATGACTCATTACATGAATGTGGGTTGAATTCCAATCATATATGTTACCCATATGCCAAAACTTTTTAGCACCCGGGAAGAATTTCGTGTCGAACATCACCGCCTCCGATCTGTTTCAATTAAATTGTAATAAGACAAAAAATCCCGGCATATAATCCCGGGATCTGGAAATGGAGCTATATGCATATACCTTGTAAAAATCAGCTTTTCAGTCATGATAAAATTGACCATTTACTTCAATAAAATTTTATCCATTCAGGGGAATGAAGTCAAGGTGAATAATAAAATCCATTTGCCAACAAAAAGCGCAGATCAGGATTCAAAATGCAAATATTTTAATCACTCTTTGTTAGTTCGTTCCTTTTTACCGGCTTCTCTCAGCGCAACAACCTGATCCAGGATTTCAAAAGCTCTCCCTATTCCTTTACCCAACCAGGCTCCGCCATCGATAGTTAGACATTCTCCATTTATATACCGGGCGTTAGATGAGACCAAAAACAGGACCGCATTTGCCACTTCTTTTGGATCCGCAAACCTACCCAGGGGAATATCCTCGATTAACCTCTGCTTCATCTCTTCCGTTGGCCAGAGCCGTACACGGGCACCTTCGGTATCAAAGGGTCCGGGAGCAACCGCATTCACTCTTACGCCATAACGGGCCCACTCTACCGCTAAAGTTCTGGTCATTGCCAAGACACCGGCCTTTGCGCTGGCACTGTGAATTGTTCCCGGCCCTCCGGTCCATGCATAGGTCGCCAGAATATTGATAATCTGTCCTTCCTTTTGGGCAATCATTTGTTCCCCAAAAATTTGAGCACAGTAGAAACTTCCGTTTAAAACAATGTCAATTACGGATTTCCATCCCTTCAAGGGTAACTTCTCCGCCGGATAGATAAAATTCCCCGCAGCATTATTTACTAAAATGTCTATCCTACCGTATTCGTTTAAGACATTAGTTTTCAGCGTCCTAATTTGTCCCGGTTCACGAACATCGCAGGGAAGTGCCAGTAGATCTTCAGAAAAATTCCGTAATTCCTGTGCACCTGCATCCAGATGTTCCTGACTACGGCTACAAATAACTACTTTCATACTCTGTTGAACAAAACTTTTTGCAATTTCCAATCCCAGACCAGTTCCCCCCCCAGTTATAACCGCAACCTTACCCTTTAAATTTTTATCACGTATCAAGGTCTCTCCTTTCCTGATAATAACTTTTCAACCTGTTCTTTTCATCCTTTAAGATAAGATTATTTTTTTAATTCTTATCTTAAATGGGTTTGACTTTGACAATTTTAAACCCGTTAAACAGCCGGAAAAAGTGGCACAAATAGCGAAAATTTAATGATTTTTGAGAATTTTAATTTTCAAAAATCAATTGACATTATATACCAATTTTATTAAACTTTTCAATACGTTAATCAGTACATTGTAACTTACTAAAGATCAAATAATTATGCAAAAAATAATAAATGTGACGGAGGCATAATGGCTGCGAAGGGTCCCAAAGGTTCGATTTTACTTGAATTATTAATAGTACTCCTGGCCTTGTTACTGGTTGCAGTTATTCTCATACCTAATAAGATTTGGAAAGAAGAAGATGGCATTACCAAAACCAGCCGCAATAACATGATCGCAATTTATGAAGCGGAACGTTTCTACTATCAGAAAAATGGAAGTTATACCGATTCTCTCACAAAGTTACTGAATTTTGTGCACTCTGATTCAGGTCTGCAGCAAAGGCAGACACTGGTTTCTTTAACCAGAAGTTTTCTCCAGGTAGTCGATAATATTCTGGATATTTCCAGTGTTAACAACATTTCTAAAGTATCTCTGGCACTCTACGAGATTAACGGAGATCTGGTAGGCAACGAACGGTATTTCCGGAGGGATCCTGAAATCCTCAAAGCCAGTGAGGAAATTTTGCAAGAACTGGCCAAGTTCGATTCGAGTATGATGTTTCCCAATTTCACCAAAACCAAATTATATGTTGACTCACTCCGGCATCTTCGTGAATCCGTCTCGGATTTCCCATTACAGAATGGTATTCAGAAGGCCATTAATTTTGTCGATTCAATTAATATTTATTTTGGAAATATCGAGCGAGCTGCTTTGGATACTTATTGGAAAGATGAATATGTCAAAATATCACAATTCATATCCAGTATCCGAAATACTGATATTAGTAAGGTTAGCAGTGTACCGGACCGGGTTAAAAAATTCATAGACCAGATTAATAACAACCTAAATGCCTTGCAAAATACCAACGAGACCAAGGATGTTCAAAATCTCGATGCCGAAAAACAAAATCTGACTGAACTGCACCAAAAATTTCTGGCGCCTGAGTATTTTTTCCTAACGAAGAGATATGGCCTGAATTCTCTCAATGAAACCGATTCTATTTTGATCGAATTAAATCAGAATAATTTTTACGGTCCGGATTCAAAAAAACCGTATATAATAGATACAACCGGTGGACATTTCACGGTTGAGTCTCCTAATTTACTGGATATGTTCCACGCCCGATTTCTGGAAAGTGTTAAGCCAATTGAGAACCTGCCATTTTATGCTGAAGTCAATAATCTGGACACCATCTATGCTAAAACACTTACCCGATTAAATGACAATAAGACCCTGCTTCGAAGGGAAACCGATCTTCTGCTGGGCATTAAGGAAATATCGGCAGAGATGCAGGAACCTTCACAATCGCGGTTTTATGGTTATACCAAAAGAGTGGAAATTTTTCTGGCTTTACTTCAGAACGAAAAAAAGCTCTCAGTGTTGAAACCGCAAATTGAAGAAGTTCTCAATCCAATGGATACCCTGGCTGCTCATGTCCAGGCAAAAAATATTGAAGATCTGGAAAAACAGATTAAATACTTTGACGATAAATTGAAACAACTCGATTCATTAATTGCCGGTACGCGTTTATCCTCACGTATCCGTAATAAAATTCAATCCAACGCCGAAGTCTTTCAGCCAGCTTTTGAAATTCTCACCAAAGTTAAAAACAACCTTAACCCGGCTTATGCCACCGCACTACGGGATGCTTCAAAATCTCTGGAAAAGAATCTATTAAATGCCCTGGAAGGTGAAACGGAATCGGTCTATGTGATTTTCAGAAAGAGACACATCAATCATGGATATATTTTCGACGGTGAAAAGAGTTGGGAAAAAGAACAGTGAGGTCTAATGGCGACAGATATCAGTAGTCTTTCTTTCAGAGAAGACGCACTCATTTGGACTGAACTGTCAATTCAAGATAACGCTTTATTAGTTAAAAAGGCGGCATACGATTCACTGCCTTTGTTTCTTAACCACAAATCCATCCATCAGGAAGTAACCGTTTCTAAGTTAGCTGAGTTTATCGCTAATTTTATGGGACAGAACCAATTCACTGCTCAAAATCTGAAAATCACCATTCCCGGTAGATTTACCGTTATTAAAAAAATCCTGGTTGATGCTACTATTTCAAAAGAGGATTTTAGTGATCTGGTTAGTTTTGAGTTTGAAAAATCCTGGGATGAATCCCCCAAAAACTATTCAATTTATATTCCCGAGTATTCCCGGACCCGTGGGCCGTATAAAGAAATCCTGGCTGTTGCAATACGAAACAATATCCTGCACCTTTTCGATGCCATATTTAATAAACTCGATATCGAGGTAAACGGAATAGCACCCAGTTGTTTTACCATCGATGAATTTTTTCGGGCTCAGGTTTCTAACATCAGCGGTATTTCCCTGCTCATCGGCTTTCAAAACCGGGGTTATGATCTAATTTTAGTGGATAGTCTTAACTTCCTGAAATATTCCTTTCGTCCCTATAACAATAATATAGACCAGCTTAGTAAAATCCCACCGGAGGAAATTATCGGTAATTTCAAAAAGGTAGTCACTGAAATACAAAAACCCTCAAAACTTTCTGAACCACTACATGATATCCAGTCAATCTATTTATATGGTATATATCTTAATCCTGTCTGGGGCGAGATGATTCAATCCAAATTGCAGACGCCGGTACAGGTCTTCTCGTTTCAGGACTCGAGTTTGTATTCTTTAAAACAAAACAGCACCGAAGAAGTCAGAAAAAATGTATTTCGATACATTGAACCATTATCTAATATTTTTTAATTCGTAGCACCGGGGTCTCGATGGTTAAATTAAATTTTAAGACAAAATCTTCCCTGCCGGGAAAAAAGGAAACACCAAAATCTGATAAACAGGAAAAACACCAGGATACCCCTTCTCCAGAAGCTTCGAAGAGAACCGACGAGGATTTTGATATAAGCTTCAGTTCAACCGAATCTTTATTTCCAAAAGCTGAATCAAAACCGGAACAGGATTTCGAAGAGGAACCAATAACCCAGAAATCCCCCAAACAAAAAGAACCCGACAAACCAGTTTTCAAGGAATTTGAAGAAGAATACTATTCCGATAAAAAATCAGGTTTTAAAATATTTCTGGTCATTTTGATTGTTATAATTATTGCCGGTGCCGGGGGTTATTTCGGATATAATTACTTTCTGAAAGATAAAGGAAAAGTTACCCGAAAAGTCAGCAAACAGACAACAACACAGGAAACACAGACGCCTCAAGTTTCGGCTGTGGCAGCAACACTAAAACCAATCTTTGAAAGTAATTCCGGGACTAACCTATTCTTAACCAAGCAGATTGAAAATACCATAACTAAGAAACCAAAATCAGCAGATTTCTCGCTGATCGTAATCACTCCCAGTGAAATGAAATTAACCGTACTTTCAGATTCCAGAGATAGTTTTGCCCAATTTAAAGTAGATCTGGCAAAAGCACTCCCGGGTTTGCAGTTCAAGACAATTGCCATTCAATCCAAATTTGAAGACGGACGTGAGGCCATTTATGCTGATTTAAGTGCGCCGCTCTCCGGCAAAAAAATGCAAACCGCTGCGATCTCAAATCAGCAGTTAGAAACACCAGGTGATTTTAAATCCACTCTTCAAGGCTTATCCCAGAAGTACAAAACAAAAATCCAGATGTACAAGCAGGGTAAAAATATTAACCAGGGAAATTATACCCAGACCCTGTTTTATGTCAATTTACTTGGTGCCAGAGATAATTTGCTAAAACTGCTGTCCGAACTTGGCCAGGCAGTACCAAATGTGCACTATAATAAAATATCCATATTTCCCTATAACCTGAATGCCATCTCTGACAATAATTTGGTTGCCCGCATGAATCTTACATATTACAATCCCAAGTGAGGCCTTTCTAATCATATTTTTATGCGTATAATTGCCGGAAAGTATAAAGGACAGCACATCTATTCAGCCAAGAATCAATCTATTCGTCCGACAACCGACCGGGTAAAAGAGTATATTTTTAGTATCTTAAACGATTTCGTCAAGGATTGCCGGGTTCTGGATTTATTTGCCGGGTCAGGCAGTCTGGGATTAGAGGCATTAAGCCGAGGTAGTAATACCATCAGCTTCGTAGAAAACTCTTATAATTCCATAAAAGTATTGAAAAACAATATTCACCGGATCCGGGTACAGGAACCATACACTATATTGCGTAAAAATGTTTTGACTTTTCTGCGCCAGAACCGGGAACCCTACGATCTTATTTTCGCCGATCCACCCTACAAATGGAATCGTTATATTGAACTATTACCATTGGTTTTTCTTCCGGAAAATCTCTCTGAATATGGAATCTTTGTTTTGGAGAGCGAGAGAACTCACGAGATTGAATGGGAAACAAATGTATATGAAATTATCCGGCAAAAAAAATACGATCGAAGTATTATTACTTTCTTTGGCAGAAAGGGGGCTGAATGAGAACTGTAATCTATCCGGGGACGTTCGATCCCATCACTTACGGTCATCTTGATGTTCTGGAACGGGCACTTAATCTCTTTGAAGAAATAATCATCACAATTGCCATAAATCCCAGTAAAAAACCTTTATTCAGTCTGGAGGAACGTATACGGTTGATTGAAACCGTTCTGGAAAAAAATCCGGAAGGTCATCGGGTTAAAGTTCAGGGATTCGATGGTTTATTGGTCGATTTTGCCCGTGAGAAAAAGGCCAGCGCTATTATCCGCGGCCTCCGGGCAGTTTCCGATTTTGAATATGAATTACAGATGGCCTTAATGAACCGCAGGTTGGCAGATGAAATTACCACTGTATTTATGATGCCCCATGAAAAATACACCTACCTGAATTCTACCATTGTAAAAGAAGTCTCCCGCCTGGGCGGCAACATCTCCAATTTCGTTCCGAAAAACGTTCAGAAGGCTCTGAACAAAAAGTTAAAAAATCATTAAGTTTTTAACTTTCCCATCTTTACCTGCTTCTGCCGAATTTAAAATAATCATATTGATCAATTTCCAATTTTTATTAAATTTACAATCCGAATTATGAATAAAATGCAGTTAGAAAGGTTGTTCTATGGAACTTATCACCAGAATTCGACATGAAGCAAAAAAGACCCTAAAACCAATTGTATTGCCGGAGGGTATGGAAGACCGGGTTATCAGAGCTGCCCGGATATTGGCTTCGGAAAAAATTGTCCAGCCCATTCTTCTGGGTGATGAGAAAAACATCAAGCAGAAATCGGAAGAATTAAAGATTGATCTGAGTGATGTCACGATTATCAATCCCCAATCAGATCAGGAGTTAAAGAATTATGCCAATAAATATTATGAGCTTCGCAAGCCTAAGGGTATGACGCCAGAACTTGCCCGGGAAACAATTTTAAATCCACTGTATTTCGGGGCCATGATGGTGCGGGAAAAAATGGCAGCCGGGGCGGTTGCAGGATCGATAAACACCACCGGGGATGTATTAAAAGCAGCAATTCAGATTGTAGGGCTAATGCAAAATATTAAAGTGGTGTCCAGTTCATTTTTAATGATACTCAAAAATGGTGAGATATTGACTTTTGCAGACTGTGCGGTGATACCGGATCCTGATCCGGAGCAACTCGCCAGTATTGCCATCAGCTCTGCCAAAACTCATCAGAAGCTGGTTGGTTCTGAACCCGGTGTCGCCATGCTCTCTTTCTCCACCAAGGGAAGCGCAAAACACCCCCTGGCGGATAAGGTGGTTGAAGCATTGCAGATTGTCAAAAAAATTGAACCATCTCTGAATATTGACGGAGAGCTCCAATTTGATGCCGCTTATATTCCGGAAATCGGAAACCGGAAAGCGCCCGGATCATCAGTTGCTGGTAAAGCAAATGTATTTATCTTCCCGGATCTTAACGCTGCCAATATCGGCTATAAGTTAGTTCAACGATTGGCGGGAGCTGAGGCAGTCGGTCCGGTTATCCAGGGATTGGCGAAACCCTATAACGATCTGTCCCGGGGATGCAACGTTGATGACATTGTCAATGTCGCGGCAATCTGTAGCATACTATCATAACTGAATAACGAAAACACCCAGTCATCCTGTTGTTCAAACGGAGGATAAATATTGTGATGCAAATTTCATCAAGGTTATCAAAAATTCAAGCTTCGAAAACACTCCAGGTAAAAGAAAAAGCACTGGAATTGAAAGCCAAAGGCATTGATGTGGTAGATTTGACAGCAGGTGAACCGGATTTCAATACCCCGGAGAATATCTGTCTTGCCGGAATTGAAGCCATTAAAAAAGGCTTTACCAAATATACCGCCAACACCGGAATTCCAAAATTGAGAGAAGCCATTTGTGAAAAACTGAAAAACGATAACAGCCTCACATTTACCCCGGATCAGATCGTTGTGTCGAACGGGGCCAAGCAATCGATTCTGAATGCCTTATTTGCAATTCTTAATGAAAATGATGAAGTGATTTTACCTATGCCCTATTGGGTTAGTTATCCGGAACAGATAAAACTGGCCGGGGGAATTCCTTCAATAATCGATACCACAAAAACCGGCTTTAAAGTTTCCGAGGATGATCTGGCAAAGAAAATACATTCCCGAACTAAAGCCATTATCCTGAACACCCCCGGTAATCCGACCGGTATTGTCTACAGTGCCGATGAACTTTCCAGGCTGGCCAGGATTTTGGAAAAACCTGATCTTTGGATCATTACCGATGAAATCTATGAAAAGATCATTTTTGATGGATTGAAACATACCAGTATTGCCACATTTGGAAATTTAATTCAGAAATCTATTATCATTAATGGTTTCTCAAAATCGCATGCTATGACCGGATGGCGATTAGGGTATTCGGCAGCGCCATTAAACGTAACCAAAGCCATGTCCAAAATTCAAAGTCACTATACCTCGAATGCATCTTCGATATCACAGCAGGCTGGACTGGCTGCTTTACAAACGCCAGATTCAGAGATTGAAAAAATGCGCAGCACCTTTGAGAAGAGAAGGAACCTAGTCTTGTCTTTTCTAAAAAGCCGTGATTATTTTTCATTTGCCTATCCCCAGGGGGCATTCTATTTCTTTATAAAGGTATCCGATGTATTTGGTAGCCGGATTAACGGGCAGATCATCGACGATTCAGTCAAATTTTCTTCTTACATTACCGAGAATTTTCATGTGGTTGCGGTACCGGGAATTGCTTTTGGAACGGACGAATACATCAGAATTTCTTTTGCCACCTCCAACGAACAAATCGAAAAAGGGATGGAAAAGCTGATCTCAGCCATGGACAATCTGATGTCCCTGAAAAAGCCAAATTGAGGAGAAATTAAGTGCCCACCTATACATACAGATGCAAAAAATGCAAGATGCAGTTCGACAGTTTTCAAAGCATTGTCGATCCACCGCTCAAAATCTGCCCATCCTGTAAGGGAGAGCTGGAACGAGTTATCACCGGTGGATCGGGCCTGATATTTAAAGGTTCGGGATTTTACATCACCGACTATGCAAAAAAGAACTCTTCGGGGGAAATACCAAAAACAACAACCAAAAAAGAGGCAGAAAGCAGTAAAAAAGAAAAAAAATCAGATTAACCCGCTTTAAAAATCACTCATCAGAATAACCTTAATTATTTTTTTCTTTTACAATTCCCCATTTTACCAATAAATATAATCGGTTTTATGTCAAACTGAATTTTCTTAATTTCATTCCTTAGTTATTTAATCAATCTAGATGAACCTGGATCAGAACTCACAGTATGATTAAAACAGAAAATATTGGGACAGAGGAGAAGATAATGAAAGCGGTACTGATAAAGACGAACGATCGACTAGAGATTGGTGAAGTCCCAATGCCTGACCCAAATGCAGATGATCTCCTGGTTCAGGTAAAAGCAACCGCAATAAACAGAGCAGATATTCTCCAACGAAAAGGATTATATCCACCACCAAAAGGAGAAAGCCCGGTAATGGGATTGGAAATGTCCGGGATTATCACAAAGGTTGGTAAAAACTGTACTAACTGGAAAGAAGGAGATCGGGTGTTTGGGCTGCTGGCCGGGGGTGGCTATACGCAGTATGTAAAATTACATTATAAAATGGCGATAAAAATACCGGAAAACCTGTCCTTTGAAGAAGCAGCAGCCATCCCGGAAACGTTTCTCACTGCTTATCAGGCTATTTTTTGGCTGGGAGAATTACAGAAAGGTGAGATCATTCTTATTCACGCCGGGGCAAGTGGAGTGGGTACAGCAGCTATTCAGCTCTGCCGGGAAATTGGGGCAAAAATCTTTGTCACTGCCGGAAGTGATGATAAGCTAAAAACCTGTGCGGAGCTGGGAGCCAGCTTAACCTGGAATTACAAAAAAGGTTCATTCCTGCCGGCTGTTCTGGAAGCCAGCGAGAAAGAGGGTGTAGACTTAATTCTGGATTTTATCGGTAAACCCTATTTTGAGGATAATATCTCAGCCCTGGCAATTGACGGCAGAATAATTTTTCTTGCCCTGATGGGCGGGAATCAGATCCAGAATTTTAACCTGCGAAATCTGATGAGTAAAAGGATCCGGTTAATCGGATCAACCTTACGAAACCGGTCTTTCGAATATAAAATCAACTTAACCCGGGATTTCACCGAATTTGCCCTTCCAAGATTTGCCAGTGGAAAACTTAAACCGGTTATTGATAAAATTTACTCCTGGGAGAAGGTAAAGGAAGCGCATGACTACATGGAAGCAAATAAAAATACCGGCAAAATTGTGTTAAAAATTTCCTAGACCATGGGATTCCAACACAGAAAAGAGAATGACTTTTCATTAGATAAAAGCCATAAAAATATTATATATTTTACAGTTCATTAGAGGAAACGAAAAAAATCGGAGGAACGTATGCCCGGTAAAGTAAAGGTACCTGAATTCGGAAAACCAATTACCATTAAAAATAATCAACTTGTTATACCGAATAAACCCATCATTCCTTTTATTGAAGGGGATGGGATTGGTCCGGACATCTGGAGAGCAGCTCAACATGTATTTGATGCTGCGGTGGAAAAGGCATACCAGGGAGAACGTAAGGTCGCCTGGATGGAAATTTACGCCGGCGAGAAGGCAAAAGAACTTTATGGCGAGTGGCTTCCCCAGGAAACCGTAGATACCATCCGTAAATATTACATTAGCATCAAAGGACCGCTGACCACCCCAATCGGCGGCGGTTTCCGCAGCCTGAACGTAACGCTTCGGCAAATATTAAATCTGTATGCTTGCATCCGTCCGGTGAAATATTATCGAGGTGTACCAAGTCCGGTGAAAAATCCGGAAAAAATGAATGTGATCGTCTTCCGGGAAAACACCGAGGATGTCTATTCCGGGATTGAGTGGCCAATGGGCAGCCCGGAAGTTATAAAAATCATCAATTATTTAAACAGTGAATTTAAAACAAAAATACCCATGGATTCCGGAATCGGGATCAAACCGATCAGCAAAACCGCTTCCCAAAATCTGGTGAAAAAGGCAGTAGAATATTTAATCCAGAATGACCACACCTCACTCACCCTTGTTCACAAAGGAAATATCATGAAATATACCGAAGGGGCATTTAAAGAGTGGGGCTACCAGTTTGTCAGGGAAAATTATCCGGATGTATTTATCACTGAAGATGAACTTTGGGACAAATATAACGGTGAAGTTCCTAAAGGTAAAAAATTAATAAAGGACCGGATCGCTGACAATATGCTCCAGCAAATCCTGACCCGGACCGATGAGTACGACATCATCGCTACTCCAAATCTGAATGGTGATTATCTAAGTGATGCCTGTGCTGGACAGGTGGGTGGTTTGGGAATGGCTCCCGGAGCAAACATTGGTAACGTGCATGGTCTTTTCGAAGCGACTCATGGCACAGCACCCAAATATGCCGGCATGGATAAAGTAAATCCTTCATCGGTTATTCTCTCGGGAGTATTAATGTTTCAATATCTCAACTGGCCGGAAGTATCAGCAATTATCGAGAAGGCGTTGGAAAAAACCATCATGCAGAAAAAAGTTACCTACGATCTGGCCAGACAAATCGGCTCCGGGGTAAAACCGCTAAAAACATCGGAATTCGGAAAAGCGATTGTAGATAACTACTAACATTTTAGCCGTCTATTTCCAAATATACCATGAGATTGAAAACCATACCCGGTAAACTGGTCGATCAGGATAGTCAAATCAGTCTTCCTTACGAAAAGCTGGCGGTCATTTATAACCATGTGATGCGCCATGTGGAGTATCGTCGCTGGGCAAAATATATCAAAAAGATATTGAGTAAATACGGACCACCCAATCCCACCATAATGGATATTGGGTGCGGAACCGGAGAGTTTATTTATCAGCTGAGCCACCTGGGAGTGGCCGCAGATGGTAGTGATCCTTCTCCGGCAATGTTAAAAATCGCCAAAAAAAGAAACCCTGCTCTTTCATTTACCGAGGACGGACTTCCTGGTCTTAATACAATTCCGGCCGGCAAATACAATATCTTTACCTGTCTTTATGATACCATCAACTATCTGCCTTCTCTGGAAATTTTTACCGATGCCATTAACCGGGTGTATTCTTTATTACCCGAAGAAGGTTTATTCATCTTTGATGCAGTCAGTGAATTCTTTTGTAAGCATTATTTTAACGGATTTTCCGAAAAAGAAGTCATTGATTCAAAATTCGCCTACCAGCGCCGGTCTTATTACGACAGATTAAAAAGTCTTCAAATAAATGAATTTTCCATTTATACCGAGGATGGAATCTTCGAGGAAAAACATATTCAAAAAATATTTCCGTTTTTAAAGATGCAGCAGATGATTAGCGCTTATTCTTCTTTTGAAATCATTGCAGTTTTCGAGGACTTCTCGTTTTTTGTGGCCGATGGCGACAGCAATCGTGTACACTTTATATTAAAAAAATCCAATTCCCAATGATTGAATTTTATAACGTTTCGGTTAAAACGAGTAATCGTAACCTGTTATCCGGGGCGAGCCTGAAGATCAATAAAGGTGAGTTTGTCTATCTGATCGGAAAAACCGGTGCCGGCAAAACGACTTTACTGCGCTTGATCTATTGTGATCTGTTTCCTTCCACCGGAAATGTGATAGTTGATAAATTCAGTTCTTCCACTATCAAAAAACACCAGATACCATATCTGAGAAGAAAAGTTGGGGTGGTGTTCCAGGACTTCAAATTATTGCCGGACCGAAACGTCTATGATAATATTGCCTTCGCATTGCAAGCAGTCGGCGCCCGCAAACGCGCCATTAAAAGCAGGGTACTCAGTCTGCTGACCCAGGTCGGATTGAATCATAAGCGATACCATATGCCGACCACCCTCTCCGGGGGAGAAAAACAACGGGCGGCCATCGCCCGGGCGCTGGCCAATGAACCTTTTATTTTGCTGGCCGATGAACCTACCGGAAATCTGGACCCGGAAGCCTCCCGGGGTATTATTGAACTGCTGGAAAAAATTAATAAGAGCGGAACAGCTGTCTGTATGGCGACCCATAATTATGAATTGATCCGCTATGCACCGCATCGAACTATTGTGCTGGAAAACGGATTAATCAGACGGGAAATAGACTCTAAAAACATAAGCTCTATTAGATCTTTATGAACTTATTTTTTCTTATCAAAGAGGGTTTTGTCGGATTAAGGCGTGCCCGATTCTCAGCCCTGATCTCGATAATCTCAATTGGACTGGCCTTAACATTACTAGGTCTATTTGCTCTGCTCGGTCAAAACCTAAAGGATATATTTTTTCGGTTTTATAAACAAATTGAAATCGAAGCCTTTCTGGAACCGACTCTGGATAATAAAGATTTAAACTCACTGAAAAATAAAATTCAAGGGATGGATCAGGTAGAGGAAGTGATTTATGTCTCCCGGGAGGATGCCTTAAAGGAATTTCAGCAAACTATCGGACAGGATTTGCAACAGCTCCTTAACGAAAATCCACTTCCGGCATCTTTACGGATAAAAATAAAATCCGATTTTTCCAATCCGCTTCTTATCGACAACCTGGTTTCCCAGATCAAATTGCTTAAGGGAATTCAGGATGTTATCTATCAGAAAGAGATCATTCGTTTTTTACATAAGTATTTCAAGATCGGGGTGCTGGTAATCACTTCATTTGCACTCATCCTTCTTGGAGTCATTATCATTCTAATCTTCAACACCATACGGCTGACCATTCATGCCCGGAGTACCATCATCCAAATTATGCGTCTGGTGGGAGCAACCAATTTATTTATCAAAACCCCCTTTATCATTGAAGGAATGCTTCAGGGACTGGCAGGCGGCGCTTTGGGTGGTTCCATTGTTATTCTGATCGGCCATTTAATCCGGGATATAATTTTTCCTGAAACCGCAATCCCAACCATTCTTTTTTATGCCATCCTGGCAACTGGTGTTTTTCTGGGCTTCATCGGCAGCACTATCTCAGTGAATAAATATCTTAAATACTAACCGGAATTTAGGATTGAATTAAATCCCAGATTTAGTCTTCAGGGATTAATCGAAAAGTCTCTCAATTACCCGGGAATGTATTAGTCTAAAGAGCCAGATCAGTGTGCGAGGTATGAGGTTTCATATTTGATCATCACTGAATAATGGTAACTTATTCAGGATGATTCCTTCAATTGTCGCTGTCGTAATACTTCGGCCATAATTATCCCGGCAGATACCGAGGCATTCAGGGATTCGGTCTTTCCCACCTGCGGGATACGAAAAATTTCGTCGCTCTTCTTGAGCAGTAACGGACGTACACCTTTGCCCTCACTTCCAATGACAATAGCCTGCGGCCGGAGAAAATCCATTTCCCACAATTCTTTTTCGGCATGCGAGGAAGAGGAATATATCCACAGTCCACAATTCCGTAAATAATCGATTGCCTGTGCCATATTATCTATTTTGCCCATTTCCATATTGAATATTGCCCCGGCCGAGGCTTTAATAACCACCTCGGTAACCGGTACACTCTCCCGTAAACTGAACAGTATTCCATGCGCACCGAGGACCTCTGCCGAACGGATGATCGCTCCAAAATTATGGGGATCTTGAATTTTATCCAGCAGGATCAAATTCGGCTGCTCACCTTTTTTCTGAATTTTTTCAACCAGGTCTTCCAGGGCAATATAATTTATATTGGATATAAATGCCGCAATGCCCCGATGTTTTACATTACCGGCAATCGCCCGCATTTTCTTCTGATCGGCATTCACCACCTGAATTTTTTGCTCCTTGGCTAATTTGTATACCCTACCGATCAGGGCATTTCGTCTGCCGCTTTGAAGGTATATCTTATCGATCGACTGGCCGGCCTCCAGGGCCTCCAGAACCGGATTAAATCCGAAGATGAATGGCATAGAGTTTTCTTCTTCCAATAGTTAGTTAATAAAGTATTTCCAGTACAAAAAGAAAACAGAGGAATATAATTAAAATTCCTCTGTTTGTGACAAAAAAAATATTGAAAAAGTATAAATAGGTCTAATTATTTCTCACGAATATTCACGCTTCCGGCAGAAGTACGCAAATAAAGTTCAGGTCCGCCGCCATTAATCTCACCACGGAGAATATTTCTGCGCATCTCGCCTTTAACAGAAACCTTAAGATCGCTGTTCACTCGACCTCCGCTGGATTTTGCATCAAGGTCTGCCGAAATATTGGGATCCAGATAGACCGTGACCGAACCACCTGAAGTGGTTAGCTGACAATCACCGGCAGGTTGTCCGGCTATATAGCACTCAACTGATCCTCCGGAAGTACTGGCATCAATCTGACCGGAAACCTCATCCACATGTATGCTGCCACCGGAAGTCTTGGCTACAACTTTTCCTTTGGCCTGGTCAATGTCAATGCCACCGCCTGAGGTGTGGACATCCAGGTCACCATAAACATCGCCAATTCTGATTGAACCACCGGAAGTATTCAAATCAACATTTCCCTCACATTTATCAAGTGTGATGCTACCGCCCGAGGTTCGCCCCATTACCGGGCCGTTAATCTCACCAAATGATAAACTTCCACCGGAGGTACGGGTATTGACTGTGCCTTCCAAATCTCCTACCGAAATGCTTCCACCGGAGGTTCTGAGATCAACATTAAATTTCGGGGGTACTTTAACCACGAACTGAACTCTGACTCCACCCCAACCAAAACCCCACTTTTTCTTCCTTTCACCAATTATTTCGATGTCGTTCCCTTCCTGATGAAAGGAAACATCAAATATCTTGGAAATATCTTCATCATCTCCCTTGCTAAACTTTCGCAAGACTTCCACGGTTACCTGATCCGGAGCGCCAGCTTCCACCTCAATCGCACCTACATCCGTATCAATGGTCAGTGTTCCTCCGGCTTTGACTGAGAATGTTTTTTCAATCTGTTCTCCCGATTCTGCCACAGCAAAATGGGTAAAAACCAAAAGAACCAATAAGGAAAACAGAGTTTTTAAAAATTTTAAATTTCCCCGTAACATCTTAATCTCCTTAAATTTTATTTTACTCATAGCATGTAAGAGCAATTTTTTCTATTCATATCTTAAGGAATCCACCACATTCAAACCCGCTGCTTTATAAGCCGGATAAATTCCGGCAAACAAGCCGATAACCGTAGTGGTAATGATGGAAGAAATCACCGCCCATAGCGGGACAGCCATGGGCAATTTTGCCAGCAGTGAGACCAGGCCGGCAGCTCCCACACCAATGCCGAATCCCAAGATACCGCCCAAGATACAAAGTGCAATGGCTTCCAGTAAAAATTGAACCAGGATATTTACTCTTCTGGCACCTACCGCTTTGCGGATGCCTATTTCCCGGGTTCGTTCGGTCACCGAAACCAGCATGATATTCATCACGCCAATCCCGCCCACGGCAAGTGATACCAGGCCGATTAATATTCCGCCAAGCTGGATATATTTTGCCACACTGTTGAATGAATCAATCAGGGATTGATTGTAAAAAATATCAAAGTCATTTTCTTCACCGGGGGGGACCTTCCTTATTTTCCTTAAAATACCGATGACTTCATCCTGTGCCTGTTCAAATTCTTCCGCACTGTTGGCCATTACCGTGATATTTACCGAATGGGTTTTCCCGAATATTTCCTGCCAGACGGTAATTGGGATGGCCACACGGTTATCCCGGCTTTCGCCAAAGGCGGAATTTCCACGGGCCTCAAATATTCCAATCACTTTAAATCTCTGCCCATGAATCCGTACTTCCTCATCGATAGGATCCTGATATGGAAAAAGTTTATCCACAATATCCATTCCGAGAATAACCACATTGGAATGACTCCGGATATCCTGTTCGGTCAGGAATCTTCCCTCACCAATGAAATATCCATTATTGATAATAAACTCGGGCGTAGCGCCGGCCAGGACAACATTGGGATTGGTCCGTTCACCTTTGTAGACCACAGTTTCTCCAAATTCCCAATTTTCCGGACCAACATATTTCACAGATGGGGCGAATTCCCGGATCGCATTGGCCATTTCTACGGTCAGATCTTTTCGCGGCTTGCGTTTGGAATGACCCACATTAATCCGGGGGCCATATTTCTCTATCTGAAAAGTATTCGCTCCCAGCACATTTAATTCTTTTTCAATGGAAGACCGGTATCCCTCCAGCACCGAAACGATGAGAATGACGGTCCCAATGCCAATTACAATGCCCAGGGTCGTCAGCACGGATCGAAGCCGATTAGTCCGCAGCTGTTGATAAGCCGTATTTATTAATTCCGCTAAATACATAAATTCAAAACCTTTTTATATGCTTATTCGTATCGCAGTGCATCAATTGGATTCAGGCGGGCTGCCCGATAGGCTGGATACATGCCTGATATGACCCCAACGATAGCAGAGAAGAAATAGCCAATGAATATGGTGGTCAACGATACACTGGCATCCAGTTTTATATAGCTCAGTAAAAACTGGGCAATCAAAACACCCAGGATAATCCCAATGATCCCACCGATTGAACTTATGGTGACGGACTCACTAAGAAACTGGAACAAAATATTTCGCCGAGTAGCACCGATCGCTTTTCTGATTCCGATTTCTTTGGTACGTTCGGTCACTGATACCAGCATAATATTCATGATCCCGATTCCACCCACAATTAAAGAAATCGTGGCTATAATAAAAACGACCAGGTAAGAGGTACCGGTAATTTTATTATAAAAATCGGTAAGCATATCCTGCTGATTGATGGAAAAATTGTCCGGTTCAGCCGGTGGTATTTTACGCAACCGGCGCATCTCACCCCGGATTTCTTCCCTCATATTTTCTATATCTCTGATGTTCTCAGCGCGGAAGGCAATACTTATCCCTCTTCGGTGAAAGCTGATCCCCTGAAAAGTTGTGTAGGGAATGATAACCTGGTTATCAATATTAAAGCCAAAAAAACTTCCTTTTTTTTCCAGAACCCCAATCACGCGGTGAGGAAACCCATTTACTTTTATGCGTTTCCCAATCGGATTTTCCTTATCAAATAATTCATTCATCACATTTTGTCCAATGACACAAATCGGATTTGCCCGGTAAACTTCCATTTCGGTAAAGAACCGACCAATATCAGTGATGGCATCATCGGTGAAAGCATACTGATCGTTCGTACCAATGGTGTACACATCTTCCAGACTTTTACCCCGGTATGTAACAGTTCGCATCGCCTCAATCTGAGGACTTACCCAGCGTGCAGTGGGGACTTTATCCTTCATATTTTTGTAGTCTTCGACAGTGATTTCCGGGCGATTTCTAAATTCCCAATAATTATTGGTAATCACCCAAGGAAATTTATCCAGGTAGAGACTGGCGGATCCGATACTGGAAAATTCACCTTCAACATAGGTGTTAATGCTCTGGATGGCAGTAAAGATGACAATTATGGCGGTGACGCCGAGCAAGATTCCCAGAGTGGTGAGCAAAAAACGAATTTTGTTTGCCGAAAGGGATTCATAGGAAAACCGAAGGTATTCCAGAAACTGTCCGGAAATGGGCTTCATTTACTCTCCTCAGCCGGTTCGGGGATTTCTTCTTTCTCTATCAAACCATCCTTAAGCCGGATAATCCGGTTCGAATGCCGGGCAATAAAATCCTCATGGGTAACCAGCACAATCGTGTTCCCCATTTCATTTAAGCGGTCAAAGATCACCATAATTTCCTCACCGGTCGTGGTATCCAGATTACCGGTGGGTTCATCCGCCAGGATCATGGAGGGATTATTTACCAGGGCCCGGGCAATAGCCACCCGCTGGCGTTGACCTCCGGAAAGCTCGTTTGGTTTATGGTTCATCCGGTCCGCCAGACCGACTTTTTCCAGAGCCTGTTTAGCCAGCTCCTTTCGTTTGCTTGAGCCGGTGCCATTGTAGATAAGCGGCAGTTCCACATTATGCAATGCAGAGGCACGGGGAAGTAGATTAAAAGTTTGAAATACAAAACCAATCTCTTTATTTCTGATTCTCGCCAACTCATCATCGGTCATCCCACTCACATCCTGACCATTTAAATGGTAGGTTCCGGAGGTGGAAACATCCAGACAACCAATAATATTCATCAGCGTGGATTTGCCTGATCCGGATGGCCCCATAATGGAGATATATTCCCCCTTTTTGACCTCCAGATCGATACCGCGCAAGGCGTGTACTTTTGTTTTACCCAGGATATATATTTTATGCAGTTTGGAAATTTGGATTACGTGACTATCAGACATCAGACCCCCTTTTTAGTCTTCCCTCACAAAGCCCTTTTCTTTATTCTTTACTTTTACCAGCTCACCATCCTTTAGTGTCCGACTGAGGACCTTAAAAGGTCCGGTTATGACTTCATCCCCTTCGTTTACTCCATGTAATACCTGATAGTAATTTTCGTCGCTGATCCCAATTTTTACTTCCCTCATTTTGGCCACATCGCCCTCTACTACGAAAACCACTTCCACCATTTCATTTTCTTTCTTTTCCTTCTTCAGCTTTGGATTTTCCGCCTGTTCTTCCTGCTCCCGCTGTGCAGGAGTGGTTTCTACTCCTTCAGCTTTTTCCAGTTTTTCCCTTTCCCGGGCAGTTAAACTCTGAATGGGAATATTAAGTGCATTCTTGACTGTTTTGGTCCGGATATCCGCAGTGGCGGACATTCCCGGTCTGAAGGATGGCACTTTATCCAGCAATAATATTCTGACTTCGTAATTGGTTACCTCTTCAATCGTTCCGGCAGCAACGGTGCTAGCGGAGTGAGAAATTTCGGTGACCATGCCCCGGAAAGTGGTATCCTGAAAAGCATCAATTTCCACACTGCTGGAATCGTTTAGCGAGACATTGATAATGTCATTTTCATTCACTTCCACCCGGGCCTCCATCCGGCTGAGGTCGGCGATTCCCATGATCATATCCGCCTGGAACTGTGATCCCAAAGCCATCTCACCTTTTTCTTTATTTTTCCGGATCACCACTCCGTCTATCGGCGCTCGCAGAACGGTTTTGTCCAGGGCATCCTGAGCTTCCTTTAGATTTGCCTCGGCCTGGTAATACTGACTTTCGTAATTATCATAATTTGCCTGAGAGATATCCAGATCCGCTTGCGAAACCAGCTTTTTCTGAAAGAGCTCTTTAGTTCGTTCCAATTCCGTTTTAGCAAGTTTCATCTGTGCCCGGGCGCCAAGAATGGATGATTTGGCCCGGTCCAGCATGGCCTGATATTGCTGATCATCCAAACGGACCAGAACCTGCCCCACTTTAACTGTATCACCCTCGTTGGCATTAATCGCCAGAATTTCACCGGATACCTTGGCACTGATATCGACCTCGGATACCGGATAAATTTTACCATTTCCGGTTACTTTTGAGGTGATATCTGCCCGGAAAACTTTTTCAGTTTGAACTTCTGTAGCATCTTTACCGGAAGAAAGGTTTGCAATAATGATGATTGCCAGAACAACAACCACTGCTGCAATAATCAGTATTTTTTTCATGAACTATACCTTTATAAGTTTAATGCGGTTTGAATTTTACCTATAGCCTCCTGTAATTCCAGATAATTAATGATGGTATTATATTCGGCAGAAACCAATATCTGCTCTGCCTGGGTAAGATTTACCTGTGCTTCCCGTAATTCCAGAGAAGTGCCGGATCCTAAACGATACCGTTCATTCGCCAGGCGGTATTCCTCTCTCGACGCCTCCAGATTTTTCTTATCAATCTCAACAATTTCTAAAATGGCATTATAATTATTCTGAAGGACTTTAATGTTGGAGGTTAAATTTCGTTTGTAATCCTCAAACGAGATTTTGGAGTTTTTTAACTGGATACGACTGGTTTGATAATTTACCATATCCGAGAACCCGTTAAACAAATTGTAAGAAATCCGAATACCATAGCTGATAGTCCAGTTTTTATTAAAATCTGTGTAGATTTGTTTGAAAAGTTCATTATCCCGGTTGTAGTTAAATCCGAAACTGACATTCGGTAAAAACGGGCTTTTTGCCATCGCCACACTTAATTCCTGGGACCGGACATTCAATTCCATACTTTTTAATTCCGGTTGATTGGCAAAAGCTTTTTGTAATAAATCGTCAAGATTCAATTCCAAGGGTTTTACAGAAATGGTGGAATCAATATCGACACTCGTTAACGGATCCCGACCCATGGCCAGGTTGAGCATCTGAATAGCCTGTTCAACAGTATTTTTTTGCTGTAGGTAGGCTATCTGGTCCTGACCAAGATTTACCCGAGCACGATATACATCCACTTGGGCTACTGAACCAATCTCGTACATACTTTGTGTCCTGTCCAGCTGGTCCTGGCTTCGTTTTACCGCAGCAGAGTAAACTTGAAGTAATTTTTTCTGTTTCAATAAATCGTAGTAATATTGGGCAACCGTTTTAATTACCTGATTTTCAGTATATTGTAGATCCTGTTTTGCAGCATTATTCAAAACTTTGTTATAACGAATGTTATTCCACCAGTATCCGCCATCGAAAATGTTTTGGGCAAGGTTTATATTTGCCGAATGAGAATTTCTCTTGAAGGCCGGACGGGTTAGAGTGATCTGGCGAACATCTCCGGTAACCGGATCGATTGCATCCCCAAGATATGTCGCATCTCCAACCTCGTATCGCCCTGCATCAAAACGAAAATTTATCTGGGGTAAGATATTGCTATAGGACTTTGTTTTACTCAGTTCAGCAATACGGGATAAATTTCTATAAGTATTGATATTGGCATTATTTTGTAGAGCAATCTCAATACAGTCGTTTAGGGTTAATACCTGGTTTCCAATTTGACCATAAGCAAAAACCGGTACCAAAAGGAATAGTGATAAAACAAGAATCCAAAATTTCATTGCATTTCCTCCGCCTGATTAAAACAGATATAATTATTAATTTACTTTTTTGAATGTTCCATTAGGCGCCAAAGCCGGCAAAAAGGCTCCCCAATAAAACTTTAAAGATGACCACATAAGCCAACCAGGCAATAAATACGGAAGCAAGGGCCTTTAGTTTCGAGAAACGGTAAATAACCGCAAACCCAATTCCGAAGACAATTAAGAACCAGACGGTAAAGATATCGAAGCTCCCAATGAAATTATACAGTGCCGTACTCATGCTAGTCGGACTGAATAATACGGCAAGACTGGTGTCAATTTTTACTGTATGTTGTTTCAGGATGAGTGGCACTTTGACGATAGTTCCCAGAATCCCCATGATCAAGTAAGAATAACCATAAACCGACAACACCTGCTTATATTTTGCCTTACCACCAAGCAGAACGTTACCAATAAACAGAAACACCGCGGAAATAAGAAGAAACAAAATTATGACCATAAAGAACGGTATAACCACCGAGTA
The DNA here is from genome assembly GCA_964452045.1 of uncultured Calditrichaceae bacterium. Classification (GTDB taxonomy): domain Bacteria; phylum Calditrichota; class Calditrichia; order RBG-13-44-9; family RBG-13-44-9; genus CAYVKM01. The sequence goes on along the minus strand of CAYVKM010000034.1, from coordinate 5,555 downwards.
TAAAATCCGGGTTGTTCCGGTCCGGCTTTCCTCCAACCGGTCAATAATCAGATCTTTTTGCTCATCAGGGATCCGGTCGTTTTGCTCAAACTTGGCAATCTGATCGTCTATAGCAATATCATAAACCAGATAGGCGGTACCCAAACCGATAAGCACCGCCAGAACCAGGGGAAGCATAAACTCCGGCTTTTGCCGCAGATAACGGAAAAGTTTCAGGGGATTAAAAAATACATTGATAATTCGCTGAATTGCATTTTGATCTTCCACCGGTTCCGTCTCCGATATTTTATCCAGAATCCCGTCCAGTCCCTCCGGTTCGTTCTCTGCCCCACCCTCTGATTGAGGCGGTTGAAAGGAAAAGTCTCCCTTATCATCTGATCCCTTTTCGGTCTCCTTCGCTGCTTTTTTTTCACTCTCTTTCAACTGACCAAGAATTTCGTCTAAATCCTTTTTGGTTTCTTCATCTGGCTTATGCTGATCCTTTTTTTCTCCCATGCCTTTTTCATCTTTTTCGTCACTCATCCTTTTCCCCTTTATTTTTTACAGTTTACCAAGAAGAAAATTTATCTTATGAATTTATGCACTCATTCCGAAAGGTATTACAATAACTTGTCTCTTATTTTTAACATATAATCAAGGCAGGCTTTTTCCTCATTAGGAATTTTACCATCCAGGATGGCATCTACAATCTCTTTTTTAATTTTTCCCACCTTCGGACCAGCCGGGATGTTCAGAGTTTGCATGATGGTATTTCCGTTAATGGCCGGCCGAAAGTTGCGCAGTTTATCTTTTTCCTCAACTGCCCGCATTTTCTCTTCCACCATATCGAAATTAGCCAGATATTGCTTTACTTTCTCCGGATTCTTTGAGGTAATATCCGCGCGGCAAAGCATCATCAGATCGTCTATTTCATTTCCGGCTTCCACCATCAGCCGGCGAATGGCACTGTCGGTAACATTTTCATCTACCAGCTGCATGGGACGGAGATGCAGCCGAACCAGTTTCTGTACATATTTAATGGTGGATAGGGGAAGCCTCATCCTCCGGCCAATTCGCTCCACCATTCGTGCTCCCAGATCTTCATGACCATGAAATGTCCAGCCAACATCTTCCACAAATCTCTTGGTCTGGGGTTTGGCAATATCATGCATCAGCGCAGCCAGGCGAAGTTCAAAACTATTGGATCTCTCGGCAATATTATCCACAACCCGGATGGTATGATAAAATACATCCTTATGATGGAAATCCTGGCGTTGCTCTACCCCGGTCAACTGGACAAGCTCGGGAAAGATAATGTCAAGTAATCCGGTTTCCAGAAGCATAATCAATCCGACAGACGGTTTCCTGGCCAACATCAGTCTGCGGAATTCTTCGGTGATCCGCTCCTGGGAGATGATACTCAATCGTTCCCGGGTTTCAATTATCGCCTGAAAAGTCTTATCTTCAATCTGAAATTCCAGCACTGTAGCAAAACGAATGGCCCGCAGAATCCGGAGCGGATCGTCTGAAAACGTTTCAATCGGATCGAGCGGCGTGCGGATCAGTTTTTTATCAATATCCTCTTTTGCATCAGACATGTCGATGATTTCGCCGAAATGCTTATCGGATAAATCCATTAACAGGGTGTTGATGGTAAAATCCCGGCGGGACAGATCGCTTTGCAGATCCGCCTTTCTCACCCGGGGCTTGCGTGAATTTTTATCATAGCTTTCCGAACGGGCACTGACAAATTCCAGTATATATTTTTGATAATTCAATGCTGCTGTCCCAAATCGGGGATAAGTAACAACTTTTCCGGAACGATATTTTTTCTGAAAGGATTCGGCAAATTGAATGGCATCCCCCAATACCACAAAATCGATATCGGTGCCCTCTTTTCCCAGATAAAGATCCCGGACAAAACCGCCAACCGCATAAACTTTTAAATCTAGTTCAGCGGCAAGCCGACCAACTTTGGTTAGTATACCCTTACCTTTATGAATCTTTAGCTTCAAAGCGGAATGATCCTTATGAAAATTTTTGCCCGGATAAACGGGGAGTTAAAAGTTAAAATTCAAAAGTAAAAAGTGAAATCGAAACAAATCCTAAAATAATGCTAAGTGGCCAATGACAAATGACAAAAGTTTCTTAAGAAATTACCCATTAATATAGAAATAATTCTAAAATAAATAAAACATTTACTTTCAAATGATTTTGTAAAATGGACGATCTGTCAATCAGAGAACAATTGGAATTTGCTCAACTACAATTCTGCTTGTAAAGGGCAATCTATACCTATAAATTTTTACCCAGAAAATAATCCCGATAGTAATGAAAAATAAAAAAAGCCATTATAACTTATCCGTTTTAAAAAATACAATTTTCATCCAGATTATTTTTATCTTTCTGATCATTAACGTATTTAATCTATACGCCCAGGAGGATGAAATTGTCCGGATGTTTACCTCCAGGATTTCTCATGACCTGATTCCCGATTTTGATGATAGCTACGGAATAGCTTTCAGGGATTTAAATGACGACCTAAAACCCGACCTTTATGTCGTCCGGTTTCGGAATCTCAACCGACTATTTATTAATAAGGGAACTCACCGACCTTTCGAAGACCGAACCATAGAATCAGGGCTGGGTGGTAACCTGATGGTACAGGGCATAAAAAATCTGGAACTGGGCGCCGCTTCCGGGGATTTAAACAACGATGGACTACCCGATATGGCCATTGCCGGGTGGGGCGAAAGCACCCAACTCCTTCTGCAACGCCCGGGTCTGAAATTTGAGGATATTACAGCCAGGAGTGGGATCGCCTTGCCACTGGACGGTAATGGCGCCTTCTGGGCCGATGTAAATCTTGACGGGAACCTGGATCTGTTCATCACCGATGAACATCATCCTAACCGCCTTTTTATGGGAGACGGACGCGGCCTTTTGACAGATCATAGCCTGGACTGGGGACTGAAGGATGATCAGGTGAGCCAAAGCGCGTCGTTTGCCGATATTGATGCTGACGGATTTCCCGATCTCTATGTTTGCAACTGGTTTGCCCCGGATAATTTTTATCGTAATATAGCAGGCAGAACTTTTCAAAAACAAAATCTCTCCATCCCGCATTTAACCGATTCCCTGAATAGTGATGGAATAACTTTTGGCGATATCGACAATGATGGTGATCTGGATTTTCTGGTGACGGACCGAGAGGGAAACAGTAAACTTTACCGGAATGATACGCCAGCCAAATCCGCCGACTGGAAGTTCACGGATATCACAGATTCAGCTCACATTATAATACCTTACCCGGCCTACGGAAGCGTAATTGCCGATTTCAACAATGATGGACTTCAGGACATCTGGGTGAATACGGTTGGTCCGAATATGTTCTTCTTGAATGAGGGAAGAGCAACCTTCGAAAAGATTTACCAGGAAAAACATTCATTTGTGAATTTTAAAAGATATTACAGCACCGGAGCTGCTGCTGCCGATATTGATCTGGATGGGGATCTGGATCTTTTCGTCGCCAATAAAGACACAAACAGTCTGCTCTATATCAACCGCCATAACGGAAACGGTTACAAAGATTACATCGAGATTGAATTAACAGGCATACGGTCCAACCGGGATGCAATTGGTGCGAAAATCCTGCTCAGGCCACAGCAACCGGATTCATCCCATAACCAGGTTGCCGGATTCAGGGAAATTTCCGGTGGGGGTGGTTATCTATCTCAGAATGATTTGAAGGTACATTTTGGGGTACGGGAAAATTTAACCTATCAGGCTTTGATCTATTTCCCTGGCGGAAAACAACTTCTGGTCTCTGATCTTAAACCAGGTCAACTTTATAAGATTTACGAGTATGAGGGTTTTCCCAGGTATTTATTCTCAGGTTACCGGTTCATTTATCGCGTGACCGGTCAGCCGGGTTTTGAAAAAAATCTTTTTCTGATTCTTCTCCTGATCGGACTGGTGGTTTCGTATACCTTATTCTCTACCAACCGGTACCGCTGGGCTACCGGGAAAATTATTATCTTTTTTACCACCATGCTGTTTTTGTTCTACATCATCTTTATTCTTTTACAGACCTATTCCATACAATTGCGTATACTGGTTCAGATTATTCTGTTTTTGGTTATCGTAGTGGGATTAACCTTTTTTCTGGAAAAAATCAGGGGACTGGAAATTTTTGCCATCCGGTACCGAAAACTGTTACAACAATTTTCTCAGGAACTGGTGCTGATCAAGAACAACGACGAGCTTTACCAGAAACTCACCGAAACGATCTTCCAGGCAGTTAACCCACAATTCTGTGCCATCTATGTATTAGCTGAAAAAAATGCGCTTCTTAAAAAAACCGAATCGGGATCTACTCCGGGAAAAGAGAAAATTATCTTACCGGATGAATTGCAGTCCAGAAAATTTGAGGACAAAATACTTCAACAGACACTTTCCATTATTAAAAAGGAATTTCCGGAGAGCAATATCTTCCCTATCGCCAGGGGAGAACATTATTGGGGTATTCTGATTATTGGACCACTTCGTATCAAGAGAAGTTTTGGGGAAGAGGATTTGGCAGTCTTTCAGAGTCTAACCGCACAGGCAGCTATTGCCATCGAAAACAATAATTATGTTGAGCAATCCAAGCAGCTAATTCAGGAGATTACCGAGGCTAAAACTCGCGAACAGTATCTGGACAAATTACAAAAAGCCAACAAAAAGCTGGCCCAGAGTAATCGGAAACTGAAACAGCTTTACCAGGATCTGAAAGACACCCAGGCTCAATTAGTTCAGAGTGAAAAAATGGCCAGTCTTGGCCAACTTGTGGCCGGGGTTGCCCACGAACTGAACAATCCGATCAGTTATGTTTACGCCAATATGCGGGAGCTGGAAAATTATAACCGGGGGGTTCAGCATTTGCTGAATGTTCTGCGAGAAAACCTGGAGGCGGGTAATCTCCAGCAGGAGGTGGCTGAGGTAGTAATAAATCTGAAGCAGAATTATGACCTGGATTTTATCATGAAGGATATTGATTCTCTGATTACCGAAAGCATCGAAGGAAGTCAGCGGGTAAAAAAGGTGGTTCAGAACTTGAGGAACTTTTCCAGACTGGATGAAGCCGAATTTAAGGAAGTGGATATCCATGAAGGAATCGAATCGACTTTACTCCTACTGAACAACGAGTTAAAAAATCGTGTCGAAGTCCACAGAAATTATGGGGACTTGCCGCTGGTTTATTGTAATCCAGGAAACATAAATCAGGTTTTTATGAATCTACTGTTAAATGCTTCCCAGGCGATCGAGAACCGGGGAAATATCTGGATAACCACCCATCAGCTTGATGAACGGATAAAAATTGAGATCAAAGATGATGGGAAAGGCATTCCAAAAAAAATCCTGAATAAGATCTTCGATCCGTTTTTCACCACTAAGCCGGTGGGCAGAGGAACCGGATTAGGCTTAAGTATCAGTTATAAAATTATTGAAAATCACGGTGGGAAGATAAAGGTTGAGAGCAAGGAAAATAAAGGAACCACTTTTACCATTGTTCTGCCAGTTCATAAAAATTAAAA
>CAYVKM010000033.1:12481-35457 GCA_964452045.1 uncultured Calditrichaceae bacterium | reverse complement strand
ACTGTATCACTCAGCAAAATTTGATGATTACTGTTTAACTTGACATTTCGAATAGTAGAATCGAGCGTGGCAAACAATTGGTCTTCCACCAGGACCTCCGAACCGCTCAAAAGATTCATGATGGTGGATTTACCAACATTGGTATATCCGATAAGCGCTACCCGGAAGTTACCCTCCCGGTTCTGCTTTCTAACGCGTCGCTGGTTGTCAATCCGGGATAATTCCTGACGCAATTTTTCAATCCTGCGGCGAACCAGACGGCGGTCGGTTTCCAGCTGAGTTTCACCAGGGCCCCTGGTGCCGATACCACCAACCTGCCGGGAAAGATGTGTCCATTGCCTGGTGAGCCGGGGCAGCAGGTATTGCAACTGCGCCAGTTCTACCTGGGTTTTGGCTTCTTTGGTTTGGGCATGTTTGGCAAAAATATCCAGAATAAGGGTGCTTCGGTCGATGATCTTTGCTTCCAATGAATTTTCCAGATTTCGAATCTGGGCCGGAGCAAGATCCTCATCAAACACAATAATTCTGGAATCCGTTTCCTCAACCAGTCGGGTCACTTCTTCAACCTTACCGGCACCGATAAAATAGGCCGGATTTATCTTTTGCCGGCTTTGCCAGATGAGCTCCTTGACTTCCAGACCAGCAGTTTGAGCAAGCCGGGTTAATTCCTCCAGATTTTCCCTGGTCTCTTCCCGTGTTTGACCGGGCAATGCCAATCCGATAAGAATCGCATTTTGTTTTTCAGAGATTGTATCTAAGTTAATCAAAAGCTGTGCACTTTTTTATATACCTTCGAACAAATTAATTTAATTTCCGGCAAATTCATGTTCCATTCCCGATTTTTGTTTCCGGGAACCGGTATAAGCCAGCAACATCTCCAGAAGCAAAAGTAAAAAAACGGCAGCCAACAAATAAGGCCACAGTTCAAGGCCAAATCGTGTCTGTTTCACCAGATTAACCAAATTTTCCGGATCGGGAATCCAGACCGATCCGGGGATAATTTTTCCCAAATCGGATTTATTATAGTAAACCTGAATGGACTCATCCGGTGAATGATTTACCGAATACACATTTAATATCTCGCCATTCTGTTTTAGCAAATAATTCCCCAACTCGTTATTATTGCTCACCCGGAGCAATATTTCCGATCTTTTGAATTCCGGTGAAACCTTTTCCTCAATACCGGAAGGTTTTACCACCGTAAAATCAAAAGGTGGTTGTAAAAACCGGAATGACTCCTCATAGTTTTGCCCTGCTTTGATACTGGCCCGGTGCTGGCTATTTTTTGTCGCAGAATACAATAGCATTCGATAAACTAGCGGAACAACCATTCCCCGGTAAACCAGATTGGTCCACCCTTGCTGAAGGGACGAAGTCAATAAAAAGACATTTGCCAGATTTAATCGACTTTCAACCAGATAGGGTGAATTATTCTTCAGATTCATAATAACTTCTGTTTTATTAGCAGGTTTCAACTGATAATAAGCATAAAATTCAATCGGATTGAGCTTGTTTTGCTCATCAAACAGCCCTTCGAAAAGAGGATGCTCCCAGTTAACTTTTCCCAGCGAAATGTATTCGGTATTCTGGTTTTCAGTTCCTACTTTCCCGGAAATTTGCCCCAGATTAAAAACTGAAGTAAGCTTGTTATAATCTGAAAGTAATACATTATTTCCCGGAACCAGCACCAACCCATAATCCAGTCGGGTTAGTTGTTCCAATCGGTCTATCAATCCGGCTGGGATTTGATTTAAACCTTCCAGAACGATAACCTGGTATTTATAAAAATCTATCGCTGCCCAATCGTTAATACTGTTCTTGTCATAAATGAAAATACCTCCGTCAATCGCAGGTTTGAGAATGATTGGGAAATAAGAGTTAAAAGTAACTTCAGGCATCAGATGCAGGATTCTTACTTTTTCCGGAATCTGAAAGTTGAAAAAATAACGGTTATCTTCCAGCAGAACATCATTCTCACTTTCCACAAAACCGGAAATAATACCGCCTTCCCGCGGATTAACCTCAAATTGTGAGGTTTTCACACCGTCTTCATTTAAATCAATATTCTGCTGAGAAATCCGTTTTGAATCAATGATCAATGAAACCAGGGAGTTTATGTTCTTGTTCAGACTCTGGTTTCTTATGTTTGCCTTAATTTCAAGATTCTGATTTTTCTCGATCAGCCGGTTGACTATATAGGCCGAATCCACCGATACATTCTGATCATCGCTGTGAAAAACGGGCAGCGCAAAATATTTGACCGGCTTATCCGAGCCGGCCGGTAGCTGGGTAAAGTTTACATCTTTGATATTTGACTTCTGAAAATCCGATATCAAATAAATTTCCTGGTTATAAATATTCGATTCCTGTAGTATCTGCAATGCTTTTATCACACCATCAGTCAGGTTTCCCTGGAACACCGATGGTTGAATTTCCTTTTCCACTTTTTGCCACAGTTCGTCCGAATAGTTTACGTGCTCAGCGATAATTTTCAGGGGTCTGGTGCCCAGAAGAACGCTAATTTTGTCTCCCTGCTGAAAAATGTTTTCCAAGTTCAACCATCTTTGCCGGACTTCTTCCAGCAGATTGCCGGTAATCTGCAGACTATTTAAAGAAAGGCTGTTGTCTATGATCACTACAGCTTCCGTGGCAGATTGGCCGCTTAATAATGAATTCGATACTTTCATGGTGGGCCGGGCAAAAGCCAGAACAATAAGTACCAGTATGAGCGTCCTGATGACAAGCAAAAGAATCTGTCTTAAACGTAGCCGTCGCATCTCCTTTTTGACCATCTGTTTCAGAAAATGAACGGTGCTGAATTGAACCTCTTTCTTCCTTTTCCGATTTATGAGATGAATCAATACAGGAATGGCTCCGGCTGCCAGAGCATACAAAATGGTGGGATTCAGAAAACTAAACATTTAACAGCGTGTCAACCTCCGGAAATATAAATAAAATAACAGTGAATTATGTTCTAAATCAACTTAAATTTCTTCCGATTTGTTTCCCGGATTAAATTTTAACTAAAAGCGAACCTTGGTTGTGGAAAATTAATCTCTTCCAGAAAATACTTTGTGATTGTTCCTAACTCTTTATAAATTTTACCTGCTTCTTTTAACAACTACATTGGAAAAAGAGCCGATTTATTGTGACATCTATCATAACAACAATTAGGTATTGTCCCAAATTAAGACGTTTTTATATCCGCTTTTAACAGGAGAATCAGGTAATGAATCGTAAGAAAAATTATATTTTATTCATCTTTTTATTTGTCCTCACCAGCACGCTGTTTCAATGTCAGTTGCCGGAAGCGCCTGATACAGCCCCACCACTGGTAGCTATTATTTATCCGGTGACCGGACAACCTGTCTCAGGAACGGTGAGAGTAGCAATTGAAGCAGCAGACGAGACCGAATTCAGTCATGTTAATTTGAAAATTGATGGAGAGACTCGCGCCCAAATGACCGAACCACCTTTTGAGTATGACTGGGACACTTCCCCGGTGGCCGATAATCAGGATCATAGCCTTATCGCTGTAGGTTACGATAAAGCCGGCAATACCACCATTTCCCCGGGCGTCCTGGTTCGGGTAGTGGCCGGACCTAGGGCAGATACCCTGGCACCGGTAATCAGTATAATAAATCCGACCCCCGGCAGTACCGTGAAGGATACTGTTATTGTCACCCCGCAAATTATTGAAGATGGTGGTGTGGACCGGGTTGAATATTTCATTGACGGACGGCTAAAATTCACCAGTAATCAAACGCCTTATGAATTTAACTGGGATGTTACCAATCTGCTGAATGGAAGCACTCACACGGTTTTCGCCCGGGCCTTTGATGAAAATCAAAATAACTCCTACTCAAATGTGGTTTCGGTTACGATAGAGTCAAATAACATCATTGATAATACACCACCGGTTGTTGCCATAAATTATCCTACCTCCGGCTTAACTGTATCGGATACCGTCTCCATTTTGGCCACTGCCACAGACAACGTCGCAGTAGACCGTTTGGAGTTGTATGTGGATGGCAGTCTATTTTCAACTTTAAGCCAGAGCCCCTGGATATTCCCCTGGAACGTTACCGGTTATCTCAGCGGTTCGACCCATAGCATTTATATTATCGCTTATGACACAAACCAGAACCAGACGACTTCTGCGATCGTTACTGTAACTGTACAAACTCAGAACATAGAGGATTTAACTCCGCCAACAATCTTTCTCAGCAACCCAGCCGCCGGTGCAATAGTTGAGGGTACCACCACGATTATTGCTGAAGCAAATGATAACATATCAGTTACCAATGTAGACTTTTTTATCGATGGTAATCTAGCTGGAACCGATAATACCAGTCCATACGAATACATCTGGGATACCTCAAGTTTGCAACTTGGTAGTGTTCATACCCTGTTTGCCAAAGCTTACGATGGTGCTGGTAATTCAGGACAAACAGCCTTGCAAACGGCAACAATTTCTACCGCTCAGGTAGATAATATCCCTCCCACGGTTACCATTTTGTATCCCCCGGCAGGGGCGATAATCGAGGATACCATTATAGTTGTTGCCGAAGCAAATGATAATGTATCAGTTACTAATGTAGAATTTTATATCAATGGTAATCTTGCCGGAACAGATAATTCCAGTCCATACGAATACATCTGGGATACCTCAAGTTTGCAACCTGGTAGTGTTCATACCCTGTATGCAAAAGCTTACGATAGTGTCGGTAATTCAGGACAAACCGCCCTGCAAACCGCAACAATTTCTTCCGCACAGGTCGATAACATTCCACCTACCGTTACCATTCTATATCCACCAGCAGGAGCAACCTACTCCGACGGCGATATCATCACAATAACCGCCGATGTAGTAGATAATGTTGGTGTTCAGAAAGTCGAATTTTACATTGATGGGGAGTTACTTTCAACTGATCCCTCCACACCGTATCAGTATGATTGGGATACTACCGGATACGGCAACGGTCAAAGTCACTCTATTTATATTAAGGGATACGATCTCAGTGGTAATATCGGTGCTCAATTAATCACCGTGATTATTATCCCCTGATCTCATCTTTCCATGAATTTAAGTCAGGCTGTTCAATTTTCTGGACAGCCTGTTTTTTTATTCAGCATATTCTTAACATTATTTATCATTAATAATGTCTTTTTACCTGATTTTTATTATATTTTTTAAGTGATGAAACTAAACACAGGCAGGAGGAGAAATGGATGTTTTTTTGAGCCGGCTTTGGAGAGCAATAAAATTGGAGTCCCAACTCTATGAAGAGGTCGAGGCAGACACTACTGCACTACCCCAGGCAATTTTGGTTGTTTTACTGGCAAGCCTTGCCTCAGGAATTGCCTCACTGACCAGGGGTGTGGGAGCTTCGCTTATCGGCGGTGCCTTCAGCTCCCTAATTTCCTGGTTTGCCTGGTCCTATATTATCTATTTTATTGGGACAAAATTTTTCCCTGAGCCGCAAACCAAGTCTGATTACCGGGAATTACTGCGCACAATTGGCTTTGCCAGTGCCCCGGGAATAATCGCCATTATTGGCATCATCCCCGGACTGTTCAGCATCGCTCTATTTATCACCAGCATTTGGATGCTAATTGCCATGGTCATTGCAGTGAGGCAGGCGCTGGATTACCAGAGTACCGGTAGGGCAATCCTGGTCTGCGTCATCGGATGGATAATATACGGACTTATCAATTGGCTGTTGCTGAGTATCTTAACTTAAAGCTATTCGGGAGAGAAAGTTCAGCCGGACAATGATTAATTAATTTTACCGGCTGTTACTTGATTTAACGAACCGGGTTTACCCAGGGGAAATCCACTGGCAAATACGTAGTGATCTGTCTTTTTTGCCAGGCCAGTTTTCAAGGCTTTATCAAATGAATCACTAAAAAACTTTTTCAGATCATTCTGAAATTTTACCATTATCGGAAATACCCCACACACCAGGGCCATCTGAGAATAGACGCTTTCATCAACCACCAGAGCAATAATTAGACTTTTAGGCCGATATTTTGAAATGGTTTTTGCGGTGTATCCGGTCCGGGTTGCCGCAAAGATAATCCTTGCATTCAGATCTCTGGCGAGTATAGTTGCCGAATGTGCCACAGATTCAGGTATGATTAATTTTTTATCCAGCTTACGAGAGGTCAATTCTTTATAGTAGTGAATTGATTTTTCTGCCTGATGGGCAATTTTTGACATGGTTTCCACTGCCAGATCGGGATATTTACCAACCGCAGTTTCTTCAGATAACATTACCGCATCGGTTCCGTCAAATATAGCATTGGCCACATCCGTGACCTCGGCACGGGTCGGTCTGGGGGAGGTAACCATCGACCTTAACATTTGGGTGGCGGTAATAACCGGCTTGCCGGAACAATTGGCCTGTTTAATGATCTCCTTCTGGACCATCGGTACCTGTTCAATGGGAATCTCAACACCCAGATCGCCGCGGGCTACCATGATGGCATCTGCGTTTTCTATAATTTCAGGTAGATTTTTGATCGCTTCATGTTTTTCAATTTTTGCGATCAGAGGAATCGATCGCCTGGCCTTTTTAAATATTTTTCGGGCTTTATCCAGATCTTTAGCTGTGCGGACAAAAGACATGGCCACCATATCCACACCATTTATTAAGCCAAACTCAAGATCATCCTCATCCTTTCCGGTTAATGCAGGTAAATTGAATGAGCCGCTGGGAAAATTTATTCCTTTGTGAGAGTAAAGATTCCCACCAATAATCACTTTACAATAGACTTGTGATTTCTCAATTTTTACCACTTTAAGTTCCAGATCACCATCAGAAAGTAAGAGATGGGCACCGGGAAACACGTCGTTGGCAAAACCGGAATAATTGAGCCCAATGGTATTATTTTGTGATTTACCGTCATAGTGGCCATCTAAAATAACAGTATTTCCAACTCGCGCATGAAAGGGTTCACCAGCAATCTGGCCCAACCGAATTTTGGGCCCTGCCAAATCCTGCAGGATCGCAATGGGTTGTGCCAGATTTTCCCTAATTTTTTTGATGTGGTTGATTGTCTCCAGATGAGATTTCTGGTCACCATGCGAAAAATTAAGCCGGAATACATTTACCCCGGTTTTAATTAATTTTACCAGGGTATCAGGATTTTGACTTGCCGGTCCGATGGTAGCAACAATTTTGGTTCGTCTGAAAGTTTTCATTAAATCGTAATCAGAAAAGGTTTCTAATTCTTAATAAAGATATCACGATCTAAGCGGATATATCGTTCAGGATATATACAAATTTAATTTAAACAAAACAGGGAATGATGCAAGGTAATTTGAAAATGGGAATGTCCCGCCGATATGCGGGACGAGTTAAATGACAAATTCCATCGATTCAGTGGCCATATAGGTATTGGAGAAGATTTTTTGTGCTTTCTTTTCCAGGTCGTGTAATTCCTGGTCGGAATGTTTAGGGTCATGATGAGACAGAATTAGCTTACCAATAGATGCTTTTTTGGCAACATCCGCCGCCATCTCAAATGTACTATGACCAAATCCCTGAAACATTTCATATTCCGGTAAAGAATACTGCGCATCATGAATCAATACTTTAGCATTTTGAGCAAATTTTATCAACCGTTGATCGCCACCGACAAAACCCTCTATGTCAGTCGCAAAAACCAGCGATTCACCCTTGGGATTTTCGAATTTATAAATGAAGACGCCACCCTTTGGGTGAGTATAATTTCTAATACAGGAAATTCGGCCAATCCAATTCTTAAAATCCTGATTCTCGGAAATCTTTACGACCTTAATTTCATCTTCGAAAAAATAAGCGACCATATTCTCCGCAAAATCTTGATAGCTAAAAGTGCTGGGCAATTCCGAAATAGTGACCGGAAAAAAGGCCGGGCTCATAAGTGTTTCCAGAATTTCTTCTATGGAATAATCCAATTGTGTGGGCGAAATGACATTTAATTCTGTCTTTGGTAAATATAGCATACTAAAATACGGAAATCCCATCAAATGGTCGATATGGGTATGAGTAAAGAAAAGATATAATTTGAACAAATCCTGCTCGCTTTTACCCGATTTTAATTCCTGAAGAATATCCGTACCCAGATTAATAATACCTGTTCCGGCATCAACTATCACAATATGCTTCCCGATATTGACCCTCAAACAAGTTGTATTGACCCCAATTTCAGATTTACCATTATTGGTGGGAGGATAACTTCCCCGAACTCCATATATTTTTACCTTCAGGTTATTAGTATTCATCAGCCAACCTATTTTTATTGACGCGACTCAAGCTTCTTTATCTCATCCCGAATTTTAGCAGCTTTTTCGTAGTCTTCTTTCTCGACTGCTTCCTGAAGTTCAGAACGCAATTTATCCAGCTTATTCTCACCCAAATTGAGCTTGCTCTCCTCCACATCCTTTATTTCATCTGCGGTATAAGCACCCTTATTCATAACATCTTCTGTGACAAAAATTGGAATTTTTCTTCTTACCGCTAAGGCAATGGCATCACTGGGACGCGAGTCCACCTGAAATAATCTGGCTTTCATCCTGAGATGAATCTCCGCATAATAAGTATTATTCTTTAATTCCGTTACCACAATCCGTTCAATGTGAGCAGTCAATGTCTCCAGCAGATTTAAAGTTAAATCATGCGTGATAGGTCGGGGAGGTGTAATATTCTCCAAACCAAGAGCGATCGACTGTGCCTCATATTCTCCTATAATAATCGGCAGGGTTCGATTACCTTTAATCTCTTTTAAAATTACCCCACTTGCCTGAGATTGGGTTAGAAACAACCCGTTTATTTTTACTTCAATCATTATATCCTCTGAATTAAACAGATTCTACCGATTTAATTTCGGGAATCTCATTTCGGATGTATCTTTCGATACCTTCCTTCAAAGTAAGTTGTGCCATAGGACATCCACCACAGGCACCGATCAGACGTACATACACAATTCCATCTTTTATTTCAACAAATTCTACATCCCCACCATCCATTTGAATACCCGGCCGGATGGAATCAAGTAACTTTTTCACTTTTTCTTCTTGCATGGTTATTATCCTTTTTCAGGTAAAATATTAAAATGAATTCATATTGTTCAAGTGATTTATATCTATTTTTCGGTTTTTAAATCTAATCATTACTTAATTTTTGATAAAAGTCCAACCGTATTTTCATTATCGCCATTTTTCTACCTGGAATTATGTCAGAGTCCGAAAAAGGTTAAGCTTTAGAGTTTACTATGGACAATTTGCATGGTTTCGTCCGTCAAATCTTTTACCGTTTTGAGGACGTGCTCCTGTTCGGTTTTTAATTTCCCCTTAAAATCTTCATCGGATATGGTAGAAAGATTAATCAAAATATTCAGACAGGCGGATTGGGCCGCCGAATGGGTCAACATAACCGCAACTCCTGCGTCACTAATCGAATTTTCATTACCCTTTAATGCAACAGATCGGCATAAACAAGCCAAAGTCTCACATCGCCTTAAGACATCCATTGGAACAAGAGAAGCTTTTTTAAGTGCCTCTTCCACTGCAATTTTTCTGGCATTTTTTTCTTCCTCACTCTCATGCGGTAATTTATATGCTTCCATGACGTCATTGAAAACCTCAGCATCCCGCTGGGCCAGAAGAATAAATTCCGATTGAAGCTTTTGTGCGTCCTTTAAGTTCTTATTCATTTCATCTTCAACTTGCTGATACCTTTTCTTCCCGATGGTTAAATTACAAACCATTAATACCATAGAAGCCGCAAAGGCTCCGGAAATGCCCGCAACAGTTCCCCCTCCTGGGGTTGGAGATTTCGAGGCGATGTCTGACAACAGTTTTTCCAATGTTTGATCTTTTAGCATGGTAAACTCCTTTTTGTTCAAAAATTTGGATCTGTTATGAGGATCCACATCCGGGGCAAAATTAATATAAATATAGCGAGTGCTCACTATATTTAAAAATAATTAAACAAATCCTGATAAATTAGGTGATGCTTATTTGATGCTCTGTTTTAATTTACTTAAGTTAATGCTGTGCAACGAATATTTTAGTTCGATAAAATACGATTAAAATTCTTAATTTTGATGAAATTTGAATCAGGCGACCCTTTAATATATGATTCAATTACCAAAAATTCAAATCACTCGACAAAAACCATCATAAATTTTACTATTCAAATGCAAAAAAAGATTAACAAAAAATAAATTAGGCAGGAAAATGATAGTCAATAATTTGATATTCCGGGACAAATTCTCCAATTTTATTCAAACCCAATATATCGATTAATCTGGGCAGATATGCCCGTACAGAATCGTATTTTTTCCGTTCGGATGCAGGTAAGCTATCCCAGCAGATCCTGACGGCATACAGAGGAATACAGCCCAACAACGAACTTCCTACGATTTCAACAATTTCTTCATAACATATTTCCTGTAAATTATCCCAAAGCTGAAGTAAATTTGGGTTTTCATAATCTTTTATTTTGCAAACCAACTGAGTGGTTTTTCCGATATTAGTAGGAAGTACCATGGTATCAACGCTTTTAAATATGCCTTCTCCCCGTAATAACTCACCGGAAGAATTTTTTATTTGCTTGCCTTGGCGATTGAACAACACCGGGCCTTGAGAACCAATTCTGTCGGATATATTCTGTACAGTTTCCAGATTATCCGTACTTAATAAAAATGAGATATTCAGATGGAATTTTTGAATCCGGATATTTACACCATCAGGCGGATTGTGCTGTGAATTTTTCCTTGGGGATTTACGCGAACTTTCATAAGCTTCCGGGTGATCATCCGAATCATCCAACCTCCACAAATATATTGAACGAGGAAAAATCTCCGACAACTCTTTGACAATATTTTTCAGAACTTTTTCTAATTCACTTAAAGAGATTCCGGAAATTGGAGAAAAAGTGATATCGGTAAGGATTTCGGCAATCCCTGTCGAAGCATTGGTTTTTTTTGTCTGATCAAGAACTGGGGTGGTGACAGTATTTTCTTTAAACATTTTCCTAAAATTATTTATCTCTCCGGCAAATTTAATCAGGGAATAATTTTTGTCCTCTCTAGCCCGGAAATCAAACAGTTCAAGACCGGGATAAACCTCAATAGTTTTAACCAGAGCATCGGTTATATTTTTGGCAAATGTGGTTTTGAAAGTAACGAATATTAGCTGCATATCAAGACCTCTGGTTTAATGGATTCTCCCTCTATACATTTTAAAGATAATTGAACTAATAATATGTCAATCTAAAATTGAATTTTTTCCGGTCAAGCTTTAAGATCGACTGCGTCTGAAAAATTTCATACTAAAAATATATCTTCCCAGAATAAAGATCAAGAGAAATAGTAGGGTAATCATGGTAATTGAAACTGAGGGGATAAAACGGGCGGATTCGAAGGTGATCAACATGCCTCGGGAAATAATGGTCTGATAATCAGCATTAAAAAAGAAATGATTATTTTCTTGCTTCATGTTGGATGAGATGCATCTCCCGGGAAATTCTATCTGAAACATAAAAACGGGATCGGGGCCAAAAAACTGATTAAAATTAGCGGTAAAGGCCTGATTATTTTTTAATGACGAGAATAATTTTGAATCGAACATCCTGGCGTTGAGTAACATCTTAAAATAGTATTTTTCTTTGAAAAAAGATTTCGCCCGATGATAATCGATAAAATTCAGGGAATTTTGTATTAGGTGGATATTTGTGATTCTGATATGCAGGGCAGGTATTTTCTGATCCACAACCTCTCCAATTTGCAGTTGGTCTCCCCGCTCAGAGAACGCTTCGGAAAGAGTTGCGCGGAGTTCATTAAAAAATGATTCAGAACTATTATTCTCGGCCTGGATTACAATATTCATTGAATTGTCGGCATTCAATGTGATATCTACCGGGATGGCAAACAAACTGAAAAAATTTCCAAAGATCAGGGTTAAGAAGTGATATCGAACCAACTTAATCATTTAACAAAACCTGTCTGATAAGTGGTACATCATCAGTAATGATGCCGGCGATATTTTTATTATTGAGCATCCGGGTTTCTTCCGGGTCGTTTACCGTCCAGAAACAAATCGGTTTACCAAGGGCCAGGAATTTATTCAAATGGGGAATCAATTTTACTGAAGGATGAAGGATATCAGAGATTTCGCCCTGCGCACGATTTTGATTCAATCCATACCAATATTGGAAAAGCAGTGCTACGGGTATGTCTGTGGTTAACTTTTTCCAATGAACCAGGAACTTAAAATCAAAACTGGAAAGCCAAACTTTCCGGTGAAGTTTAAATTCATCTATCAGATCGATTAATCTTCCTGCCAGTTTAGAATATCCGGCTGAATTCTTTTTTATTTCGATATTGTAATACATTTTCGATCCAAAAGTTTGGAATACTTCCCATAAAGTAGGAATTTGAATATGATCCTTGTTCCTAAGAAAAGAAAGTTTCTTAATTTCCTCAGAAACGCTTTTCTCCAGGATCAGTCTCTTTCCGGTAAGTCTTTTTAAATTGTGGTCGTGCATGACGAATAAAACATCGTCACGGGCAATCCGGATATCCAATTCAAATCCGGAAGCACCCAATTCCAATGCTTCCTGAAAGGCTGGAATCGAATTTTCCGGATAACCTTTTATCTTTTGAGATCCACGGTGGGCCAAAATAAGAGGTAGCTGAAGACCTGAAAATATTTTTGAGATTGAAGACACGATAATTATTTTCCCGAAGAAAGTGCCCGCTCGTAGAGGTTTACGTAAAGAGGGATAATTTTCGAAACATTAAAATTATCCAAAGCATACTGGCGGGTTTTTTCCGATAATTCTTTTCTGAAAGGATCATCCTGTAAAATCATGAGACCCAGTTCAGACATTTTATCAACATCGCCTACATCGGCGGTAAATCCGGAGATACCATCCTTAACCAACTCTGGCAATCCACCGGCGTTACTCGTAATACAGGGCACCCCACAGGACATCGCTTCCAGGGCGGCCAAACCAAAGCTTTCCAACCGGCTGGGCATTAAAAACAGATCTGAACTGGAGAGCAGCAAATAAACATTTTCCTGTTTTCCCAGGAAGGTAATTGAATCTGAAATATTTAACTCCCGGGCACGAGCCTCCGCCGCAAACCGTTCCGGTCCATCACCAATCATCATCACCTTAACCGGCATCTTCTGGAGGATCCGGTAAGCGACCTCAATAATATCGACCACCCGTTTTACCGGTCTGAAATTGGAGAGATGGGAAATTATTTTTTCCCCTTTCGGGGCAATTTTTCGGCGCAGTTCATCACATTTCTGGCGTTGGGCAGGGTGTTCTTCCACAAAATTATAGATCACTTCTATTGGTTTAGTTACCTCAAACGTTTCATAGGTTTTGTCCCGCAGATAATTGGAGACTGCAGTAACGTAATCACTCTTTTCGATTCCAAAACGAGTGACCTCAAGAAAGGACGGATCCCGGCCGACCAGGGTAATATCCGTTCCGTGTAAAGTGGTAATAACTTTTAAATCCCGGTCACCGAGCAGCATTTGTTTGGCTAAAAAGCCCGAGACAGCGTGAGGAATCGCATAATGTGCATGGATGAGATCAAGTTTCTGATAACGGGTAATTTCAGCCATTTTAGTGGCCAGAGCCAGAGAGTAAGGCGGGTATTCAAATAATGGATAATCCAGGACTTTCACTTCATGATAATACACCCGATCGAAGAAATCGTTCAGTCGATATGGCAAAGCATAAGCAATAAAATGAACCTCATGTCCCAATTTAGCGAGATTTTTTCCCAATTCCGTGGCAACAACGCCACTTCCTCCATAGGTCGGATAACAGACGATTCCAATTTTCATATCAGCTTTCGTTTATTAAATAGCAACATCTGAAAACACGATGACTTTATTGCGCCCACTTTCCTTGGCAAAATAAAGGGCCCGGTCAGCTGCAACAATCAAATCTTCCAAGGTTAATGCATTGTCGGGATATATGGCAACTCCTATACTGATCGTTAATTTACCATTAGGCTGAATTTCTTCCTGGGAAAAGTGGAATTTTTCAATTTTATCCCGTAAACGTTCCGCCAGGATAATTGCCCCTTCTTTACTGGTGCCGGGCAAAATAATAGCAAATTCCTCCCCCCCATAACGGGCCACAATATCATTATCCCGTATAGTCGACTTCAAAATACTGCTCAGTTGCCTCAAGACTTCATCACCTGCCGGATGACCCAGTGTATCATTATAATTCTTGAAGAAATCTACGTCGAGGATCAGCAAAGCCATCTGTAGTTCATTACGTCTGGAGCGGGCGATTTCTTCTTTGAGTCGCATGGTAAAAAAACGATAATTGTGCAACCCGGTCATGCCATCGGTATAAGAAAGTGCCTTGATCTGATCAAAATTTTGAGCATTATGCAGAGCAACCGAGAGCATGTTTGTCACGATACCCAATATTTCGAGCGCGTCCAGCGGGTACTCGTTTCCGGTAACACTGGGACCCAAACAGAGAATCCCCATAATCTCACCCTCCTGATAGAGCGGGGCTACTCCCTGGATTCCCAGATCCTTTAGTAGGGGAACAGAATCCTTAAATTCCTGGTCGATTTCATTTATCAGGAATGGCCTTTTAATGATATCCAAATATTCAACTAATTTATCTTCCCTTTTGATGGTAAATCCTTTCAATCGATTGGCCACGAAACCTCTGGATTGAATAACACTGAAGGAGTCTTCATCATCCGGATCAACCAGTAACAACATGGCACTCTTTGCGGTAAAAATCCCCAACACATTCAACAGAGCCGTACTAACCAGCATATCAATCTCGGTGTGTCCCATTACTCTCCAACTGACTTCAAAAATATTGTGTAGGTCATAAACTTTCTTTTTCAATTGCTTATTTGCATCGGACAAGCTCTGATTAAGTTGGGTAATTTGAGAGTTGGCACTGTCCAACTCGGAAGTCTTCGATAAGAGTGAATCCTGCAGCGTTTTCAGTCGGGCGATATTATTGATTCGGGCTTCTAATTCTTCAAAATCAAATGGCTTTTTAATATAGTCATCCGCACCCGCCTCAAGCGCATCCCGGACGTCTTTTGCCGCCTGCTTGGCAGTAACCACAATAATGGGAAGATATGGTACAAGATTAAGCTGACGGATTCGCCGGGTAAGACTCAACCCGTCTTCATCCGGCATCATCAGGTCCATCAAAACCAGATGCGGACTGGCTTCACGAATCTTGGGGATGGCTTCGCTACTCTTTAGGCAACTAATAATCTCGAATTTATCATTGCGGAATTTAGCGGTTAAAAGTTTATGAAAACTTGGTTCGTCATCAATGACCATTATCTTTAAAAATTGATCTTGCCAGGATGTTTGATCCATATCCATCTCTCTAAATAAACATTTCTAATAATGACAAACCGCTTTAAATATAAAACATATTTTACTAAATTTTATATTAATTTAATTTCAAAGTACTATATTCATGTTTGTTTTATTCAGAGGTAAATTGTGAGAAAATCAATTTTTATAAAATTTGGCAGTCTGGTCTTTTCCTTATTAATGACCATACTGCTGCTCAGTAACTGCAGTAAAAACTCAACTGAACCGGATCAGTTTAATTATCCGGATTCAAACTTAAGTTTTAGTCGTCATATACGTCCTATTTTCGAGGATAATTGTACCTCCAGCGGCTGTCATGCGACAGCAAATCCCGCTGCAGGCCTTGATCTGGAAACACCAGCTCCTACTTTTATGAGCAACGATGGTCCGGTGATTTTTCCTTTTGATGCGGATCAAAGCATATTATACCTCATCATTAGCACAGGATATAATGGAATTCGAATGCCATTAAACAGAACACCACTGGCACAGGGACAAATTAAAGCAATTAAGACCTGGATTAATGAAGGGGCTTTAATAAATAATTAAATTTTCCGGAGAACTCTTTTGTCCAAGAATATTAAGCCGCGTCTGTATAAGGGTACCCGCGACTTTCTCCCCGAGCAGATGATTAAACGCAATTACGTCATAGATATCATCAAAAATATTTTTAAAAAATTCGGGTTCGATCCGCTGGAAACTCCGGCCATGGAATTATGGGAGACTTTGTCCGGTAAATACGGAGAGGAAGGCGATCGTTTAACCTACCGATTTATTGATCGCGGAAAACGTGAGGTTGGCTTGCGATACGATCTTACCGTTCCCCTTTCCCGGGTGATTGCCCTGTACCCGGAAATTTCCAAGCCCTTTAAACGTTATCAGATTCAACCGGTCTGGCGTGCAGATAAACCGCAAAAGGGGCGCTTCCGTGAATTTTACCAGTGCGACATCGATATTATTGGCAGCTCCTCAATGCTGGCAGATGCTGAAATTATCGCCGCCCTCTATCATGTGCTCATCGCGTTAAAATTTAAAAGGTTTAGCATCCGGATAAACAGCCGCAAGATACTGAGCGGCATTACTGAAATTTCCGGGGCGACACTGGAGAAGGAAGCGGATGTTGCCCGGTCCATCGACAAGTTTGATAAAATCGGATTAAATGGGGTACGGGAAGAACTTATTAGCCGGGGAATTAAATCCGGCGGCGCTGATAAAATTCTGCAGGTTTTGGGCATAGAGGGATCGAACAAAGTACGCCTCAGTAAATTGACAGATCTGCTGAAGAACAACAAAGCAGGGATGGCGGGAATAAAGGAGATGGAGGATTTGCTAAGCTATCTAAAAATGCTGGAAGTCCCGGAGAAGCAAATTTTATTCGATTTGTACCTCGCCCGGGGATTGGATTACTATACCGGACCGATCTACGAAACGGTGGTCGATGAACCCAGGATTGGCAGCATTACCGGCGGCGGCCGGTACGATAATCTAATTGGTCTTTTTTCCGGGCAGAATCAACCTGCGACTGGAAGCAGTATTGGTCTTGAGCGTATCATCACGGTAATGGATGAATTGAAAATGTTTCCGGAAGATCTGAAGACCTCGGTTGAGGTTTTGATTACTGTATTTGATTCGACCTGTCTGCCATATTCCATCAAAATTGTCAATCTTCTCCGCCGTGAAAATATTAACTGCGATCTCTACTCGGGTGATTCAAAACTCAGAGGTCAATTTGGTTTGGCAAATGACAGAAATATTCCGATTGCAGTTGTCGCAGGACCGGACGAAATAAAAATAAACACCGTAAATATTAAAAATATGCGAACCGGACAGCAGGTCAATGTTCCCCTTGAGAACATGGTAAATGAAATTCGTCAGCAACTCCGCATAAAATAATTTTTAAACTATAGATTTGACCTTTCCTGGATGAGAATAAAACCCAACAATGTTTACTTTATTTTAGTAGAACCCAAAACTCCTGGAAATATTGGGGCCGCGGCCCGGGCCTTGAAGACAATGGGATTCAAAAACCTGGTGCTGATAAACCCGGGAGAATTTAATACACCGGAAGCCCGATGGATGGCCCATGCCTCAGAAGATATCCTGGATTCAGCTATTGTTTATTCCACTTTAGAAGAAGCCATTTCAGTCATGAATTTTGTTGCTGCCACCACCCAGAGACCGCGCAGCTCGCACTTACCCTTTTTTACTCCCCCTGAATTTTGTAAAAAAGTAATTCCCATTACACTGGATCATAAAGTTGCCATTGTCTTCGGCAGAGAAACTTCCGGTCTCTCTAACTCCGAAATAGCTATGTGCGATGCGGTAACAACCATACCTGCTCATACCCGGCATCCTTCACTCAATCTTGCCCAAACGGTGATGATTTATGCTTATGAGCTGTTTCAGGCAACCTATGGCGATCTAAAAAAATTTAATTACAAACTGGCTAACCATAAGGATCTGGAATCGCTCTACCAGCACATGCAAAAAAGTCTTAAACGAATCGGATTTATTCCCATTGATAGCTGGGAAAATTTCACTCTCCGATTCAGCCGGTTATTGGGTAGAGCAAATACCGAAGTACGAGATGTAAGAGTATGGCATAAAATTTTTAAATCATTTGACGAATATATCGATCAACTGGAACAAAATGTTAAAACAGAAAAAAAAAAGTATTCTTAAACACGGATTTGAATTTTGAAATATTACTTCCTGGGAATAGGCGGTACGGCCATGGCCTCGATGGCAGTACTGTTGAAGCAAAAAGGCCATGATGTCTGGGGAACCGATCAGAATCTTTATCCTCCCATGAGTGACCTGCTTTCTGAAAATCAAATAAAGGTTTACAAGGGGTACACACCTGAACATCTGAACGAATATTTTGACCAGGTAATCATTGGAAATGCCCTTTCCCGGGGAAACAAAGAAGTAGAAGAAATTCTCAATCGCAGATTACCTTTTACCTCCCTGCCTCAGCTCATTTATCAGGAATTTTTAAAGGAGCAAAAGAGTATTGTTATTACCGGCACACACGGAAAAACAACCACCACCGGATTAATGAGCTGGATCTTGGAAGCTGCAGCTTTAGCTCCTTCCTTCCTGGTGGGCGGAATTCTAAAAAACTTCGGATCTTCATCCCGCTTTGGAAAAGGCGACTATTTTGTCATTGAAGGTGACGAGTACGATACGGCTTTTTTCGATAAACGGCCTAAATTTCTCCACTATTTTCCACACATACTGATCATTAATAATATTGAATTTGATCATTCGGATATTTATGACAATATTGATCAGATAAAAAATGAGTTTAAAAAACTGGTACGAATCGTTCCGGAAAACGGTTTGATAATTGCCAATGGGGATGATAAGAATGTAAGAGAGGTTTTGGAGAAATCTTTTACCCGCGTATGGTATTTTGGCAAGGCACAGACGAATAACTGGTCCTTCGAATTATTAAATACTGAGAACGACCGGACAAGTTTTAGAGTCATTAGAGATTCAAAAATATTTTATGAATTCATCATTCCTATGATGGGAGAATACCAGGTTTATAATTCCCTGGCCGTGATTGCTGCAGCTACATTTATCGGTCTTAATCCAGATGATATTCAAAATGGATTGAGAGGATTTCAGGGTGTGAAAAGGAGACTGGAATATTGGGGACAATTAAACGGCGCTAATTTCTATGATGATTTTGCTCATCATCCTACGGCAATAAAGGAAACATTAAAAGCCCTGCGCAAAAAGCATCCGGATAAAGCCATTGCGGCAATATTTGAACCCCGGACCAATACCACCATCAAGAACATTTTTCAAACAGAACTGGCCGACGCGCTTTCGCACGCTGAAATTATTATCTTAACTCCTGTCCACAGAGCCGATAAAATCCCCGTCGAAAACCGTTTAGCTCTTACAAAATTAGCCGATGACCTAAAAAAAGGTGGCAGAATTGTTTATCTCGAGGAAAACTACCAGGAGATTTTCCCCAGAATAAAAAAGGTTCTTGATAAATCTAAAATAGCGGTGCTGATGACCAATGGAAATCTGGGGGGACAATACGAGATACTAAAAAATAAAATTCAAAAATCTACAGCTACTCAGTAAAATCAGACTTGAGCCAGATTAATATGATTTCCCCCATTATTTTTAGCTTTATCCAAAGCCATGAGGGCGAGCCTGAGCAACCTGTCTTTCTCTACAAAGGTTTTATCCGGTACAACGCTGGTATATCCCATACTGATGGTTATACTATGTAATTTCTCGTTGATACGATCTTCAAATTTTTTCGATTTTACCAGCCCGGTAATTTTTTCCGCAACCGTTTTAGAATGTGGAAGTCCGGTATACGGTAGAACAACCGCAAACTCATCATTTCCGTAACGGGCAAGAACGTCGGATTGTCTTAAATTGCTCTTGATTAGTGTTGCCAGTTGCCGGAGAATTTCATTTCCGGCAGCATAGCCCTGCGATTTATTGAAGTTTTGAAAATCATCCACATCAAACAAAATAAGGGTAAGCGGATATTCGTACCTTACCGCTTCGCGAATCTTTTGTTGTAAAAATTCCTGCAGATAAGTGTGATTAAATAATCCGGTAATGGCATCTCTTACCTGACTATTTTCAATGCGATCCCTTAATAATCTTATTTCCTTCTTTTGCTTGCTGATAAATTTATTTGCTTTGATGACCTCATTTGCCAAATCCTCATAGCTAAATAAATCTTTGTTCAAAATGTCGATATGTTCCTTCAAAACGCCAAAAATACGAAGTTCTGCTACCTCCTTATATTCAAAAAATACCCCCTGCTTATTAATAACACGGATCAGCTCCACCAATAATATTTGAAAATCATTAGAACTCTTGCCAAAACAGCTTTTGTACAAAGACTCAAATTGATGATATTTGATAAATTTTTCCTGCCTTAGCATATACTTAGCTGTAATCCGGGAAAAGAGGATTATTTTTTGATTAATATTCAGAGAAGTCGTTTTTGAACTACTGCGGGATTTATCCGGGTGTAAGATTGCTAAGGATTTTTCAGGGATACCCCAATTATTTAAAAACCAGAGATTATATTCATTTACCAAATCCAGTAAATCGTCAGGCGATTTAAATCGCTCTATGAGGGCCGATTCATACTTTTTATAAATCTTACTAAATGCATCAGGTTGGGATCGGGAGATTACCAAAAGCGAAATCTCACTAAAATAGGTCAAGAGGAATAAATCTTCCGGTTGAGATATGCCATATTCCTGACAAAGTTGGTAAGCACAAAAACAGGCAATAAAATTTTCTCGCCGCCAGTTTTGGAAATTGATGCTATCCTCTACCCCAACCTGCCTTAAATCCGATGAATAGATTATCAATAAAAGGTTCAATAACCATTTTGGACCAACGGATTTCAATAGAACTTCTAAAGAAGAGAATTCCTCCTTTTTATGGAATGGCTCGGCTTGAAAAATATTTGCAAGACGATCAGACTCTTTCTGCAAAATCTCATAAGTCAGTTTGTTCAGAATCCTGTCTTTATTCTCTAGATAAGTGTAATTTACTAATTCCCTGATAGGGTCATTTATTGGAGGAAAATGTTCTGAATTTTTAAGATTAAGAAAAGCTTGGTTCTCGTCCATAAGATTTAACACTCCCTGATATAAAAAGAGCGTTGCATTTTACCTTTACGGGAGGCTTGGTATGCACCAATTAAAAATGCAACGCTCTCTACGCCGTTTCACAAACTACTTTTTTACAATTATTATGCCGGATAGTTAGCCACAGCATTTAAACGTTTCAAACATAAGAAATATAATACCCTAAACATTTTAGGAGAAAACAAAAGTACCAAAGAAAATTCTTAATTTGAGGGTTTTTCGACACACAATCGACGAAATTCACATCACTTTGATAATCAATAATTAATCAATTTCAAAGTCGGTGCCATCCGGTTTGTCAGTCAATGATATTCCTATTTCTTTCAGGTTGTCCCGGATATGATCTGCCATTTTAAAATTTTTATCCTCCCGGAGTTTGCTTCTCACATCGATCAGGATATGAATGACCTTTTCAATTTTCTGAAGACTCTCCTTTGACCCCTCTTCCATTAAATTATCCGGAATCAATCCCAGAACCTCCCCTGCCAGTTGTTGAAAAAGTTCAGATGCCGAAACTAAAAATGGCTTATTTAGGGGTGTCCCAGAATTGAGATAACTGTTGACTTCTCTGGACAAATCAAACAAAACTGCAAGTGCCCGCGGGGTATTAAAATCGTCATCCATGACCGCTTCGAAATCCTGACGATATTTATCCAGCTCAACCGGGAAGTCGGCATCAGCCACCTCTTCAGCTGTTTCAATATTTTTTTGTAGATTTTTTATGGCGGATAACAGACGATCGATCCCTACTCTAGCTGCCTCAAGCGCTTCATCGGTGATATCCAATCGACTGCGGTAGTGACTGGTAAGAATAAAATAGCGTATGGTTGTTGCTTTATATTTTTCCAGAGCATCTTTTATGGTAATAAAATTATTCAATGACTTGCTCATTTTCATGTTATTAACGGTAACCATATTATTGTGCATCCAATATCGGACGAATGGTTTATCGGTCAGGGCTTCCGACTGCGCAATTTCGCACTCGTGATGGGGAAAAATATTATCCAGGCCGCCTCCATGGATATCGAAGGTTTGTCCAAGATATTTCATGGACATGGCCGAGCATTCGATGTGCCAGCCAGGATACCCCTCTCCCCAGGGACTATTCCAGCGCATGATGTGCCCGGCTTCGGCTTTTTTCCATAGAGCAAAATCGTTAGGATGCTTTTTCTCAGGATTTATCTCTATCCTGGCACCGGCTTCCAATTCTTCCACTTTTCGTCCACTCAATTTTCCATAGTCTTTAAATTTGGATACATCGAAATAGACGTTCCCATTAACCTCATAGGCATATCCCTTCTCAATCAATTTTTCAACCATTTCAATCTGTTCCGGAATATGTCCGGTGGCCCGGGGATAAATGTTTGCCCTGAGAACCCCCAACCGATACATATCATCAAAATAACTCCAGGTATAATATTCCGCTATTTCCGTGGGATCCAGATGTTCTTCCCGCGCTTTTTTCTGAATTTTATCCTCTCCCGCATCAGCATCATCAGTCAAATGTCCCACATCAGTAATATTCTGAACATACTTTACCGAATAGCCTTTATAGCGAAAATAGCGCACAATTACATCAAAGCTAATATAACTCTTGGCATGCCCGATATGAGGATGCCCATAAACAGTAGGTCCACAGACATAAATATGAAGCCTTTTCGGATTCAAGGGTACAAATTCCTCTTTTTTTCGGGATAAGGTATTGTATATCTTGATCGTCATCTAACAGTCTCCTGGAAAATAATCTTTATCGTAAATCCAGATTCTAAATATCACTGATGTTACTTTGTTAAAATTTAGGAAAAGTTCCAAATTAATTACAGTCTTTTCTATATTATTTTTAGGATCGAACCAAGTTAATAACTCTGCATAAATGTGGGTGATTATCTAAAAATCAAGGGAATTTGTCCAGCCATTTAGAGATTTATTCATTTGCATTC
>CAYVKM010000033.1:0-12381 GCA_964452045.1 uncultured Calditrichaceae bacterium | reverse complement strand
GACTTCATTTTCTGCCTGGAGGTCATGGAACATCTTCCCCAGAAACAGACGGAACTAGCTTTAAATCAACTTCTGGAAGTGAGTTCAAATTCGACAAAGATTTTATTTGGTATCCCAAATGAAATTTACTTTGCCGCATTTTTCAAGGGAATATTCCGAATGACCCGCAGATATGGCGATGTTGACGCAACCCCGGTAAACGTTTTAAAGGCAACTTTAGGCTATCCGCCAAATTTGCGACCGGAGAGTATTTTTTCTGATAATTTACCCTACATTTATCGCCACATGGGTTTTGACTACCGTTCATTTTTAAACCAGATAAAGGACGACTTTAAAATTTTAAATATCTACGGAAGCCCTTTTCCTTACCTAGCAAAGATTTTCAACTTTGAGATATTTATTCTGACTCAAAAATTCATCTAATTTTCACCAAAACTTCATAAAGCACTTCTAAAATAAATTTGACATAAAAATTTAGGAGGGCATATGAAGGGAGCTGATCATCATAGCAAAAGTGATTATAAGGAGATGGTACAAAAGTTTTACCGGAGTGAAACTTATTTTATCAAATTTAAGGATGATCCCACATTGTACATCGGTATTTTTGGTTACCCCAAGAATAATTCTCTGGAAGATGATGCTTTTTTATTAAAGATTCTGGAACCACATCACAATAAGGCAATAACTGATAAGCAGATTTCTGATATTGTTTTTTTGGAACGAAATAACAACTAATATCCACTGCTGTAACTTGTCACTATATTAAATTCTACGTTTAAAAATTTTCGAAAGATCAAAAGATTTCACTATATCTCCCCTTCAAAAACCTCTCGATTCCATAAAAGTAAATGAACAAATAATATTTACTGATTATTTTTTTCGATTCCTAAATTTCTTTCTTATCTTAATCCGGTAACAGGTGTTTCAAGAAACGTTTTTAATTAAAATGAGTAAATTAAGATTTTGGTAAACATGTCGTATTTCCGGACAGATTCATTAAAACTTCATAAAATTCACCTATCATCAAATAAAAGAGGAGTGGTTTATGGCCGGTGCGGATCAGAACATAAAAAGTTTTTTTGAAGAATTATCCCAGAATGCCTTTAAGGGCGAAGCCTATATCATAAAATTTAAGAAAGACCCAACCATTTACCGGGGAATACCAATTCACCGGGCAAATCTTTCAACAGGTGAAGAAGATGTTTTTACCCTGAACATTTTAGAACCTCACGAGAAAAAAGGAGTCGCCGAAAAGTTAATCAGTGACATTGAATATATGAAAAAAGAATAAGGCTCGCTTGGCTTTATTCTCGAAATCAATTGAATTAAATTTTAGTAATGGAACCCAAAATGCAGTATCCTAAATTTCAAAACGGCTTGACAACTTATTTAATAATAAACTAAATTTGAACCGATCTTCGGGGCTAGGTGATCCCTTCAGTAGGGAAATTCCTTACCGGTGGTTAAAGCCCACGAGTCCTTCTAATTTGAGGACAGAACCGGTGAAATTCCGGTGCCGACGGTATAGTCCGGATGGGAGAAGATCAACAGGATTATTTATGAATATTAATCGCTTATAGTGCCCTGAAGAAAATTCAGGGTTTTTTTATTTCAGGAGATAAACAGGAATTTAACAACGCACATGAATGACCACGAATTAATGAGAAAGGTGCTCAAACTTGCGCACCAGGGAAGCGGATTAACTGCACCAAACCCAATGGTTGGCTGCATTATTATAAAAGATGGCGAAATTATCGGAAAAGGTTTCCACAAGGAATTCGGAGGAAAACATGCTGAAATTTCTGCTATCGAGAATGCGAAAAAAGCTGTAGCAGGTAGTACACTTTATACAAATCTTGAACCCTGCTCTCCTGACATTCCTAATAAAAAAACGCCGCCTTGTACCGACAGAATAATCAGGGAAAAAATCGGGAAAGTTGTCATTTCTTCCATAGATCCGAATCCTTATGTCAACGGCAAAGGGATAGAAATTTTAAGAAATGCAGGTATCAGAGTAGAAGTTGGCTTGCTGACTGAGGAGGCTCACAAGCTCAATGAAAAATATTTCAAATATATTCAAACCGGAATTCCTTTTGTTCACCTTAAAATAGCTCAATCTTTGGACGGAAGAATTGCAACTTCCAAGGGGAAATCCCAATGGATCACCAGTCAATCTGCCATTAAAATGGTACATGAATTGAGGGCAGAATACGATGCTGTGCTGGTGGGTGTAAAAACAGTAATCGCAGACGACCCTTCGCTGACGGTCAGACTCGTCCCGGGAAAAAATCCAAAACGAATTATATTAGACAACGATCTTAATACACCACCTGGAGCAAAAATATTATCGGATTCGAACCAGAATTCTACTATTATTTTTACTGGTCATCAAATTAGTCTCCAGCAAAAAGTAAAATATAATCAGAAAAATATCGAGATATTTCAGGTCGGTGCAAACGGGAAGGGCAACCTCGATCTTCGAGAGGTCTTGATGCGACTGGGGGAGCTTAAAATTTCCTCAGTTCTGGTTGAGGGTGGCGGTGAAGTTTTTACCAGTTTTGTTAAAGAGAAGCTATTTGATAAAATATCCTTTTTCATAGCACCGCTGTTGTTGGGCAATGGAATCCAGAGCATCGGTGAGCTTGGAATTAACACCCTGGCCGAAGCGTTTAAACTGGATCATGTAACATTTAAAATAATCGATCAGCAGGCACTGGTGGAAGGTTACCGGGATTACGATTCACTTTTTAAATTTAGCAAGAGGTAGATAAGTTGTTTACCGGAATAATCGAAGAAATTGGTGAGATAACTACAGTACGCAATTTAACCGACCAGATTGAGATGAAAATTCGGTCGGATAAAATCCTGGAAGACTTGAATGTGTCGGATTCAATAAACATCGATGGCGTCTGTCAGACCTTAGTTAAAATTGCAAATAAAGAATTTACCATCCAGGCTGTCGGAGAAACGCTGACCAAGACAACCATTGGAGAGTTCCAACCCGGAAGAAAAGTAAATTTGGAAAGATCCCTGAGATTGGATTCCAGACTAGGTGGACATTTTGTCCAGGGTCATATTAACGGAATTGGTACCATATCAAAAATTATCAAACGAAGTGACAATTATTATTTTGAGATTACTATTCCGGAAAATTTAATAAAATACTGTGCTCCGGAAGGTTCCATTGCCATTGATGGCATCAGTCTGACTATCGCCAATATTGAAAAAAATAATATAGGCATCAGTGTTATTCCCTACACCTTTAATCAGACCACACTCAATCTAAAAAAAACAGGACAGAATATAAATATTGAAACTGATATTCTCGCCCGACAGATCGAACAACTGATATCCAAAGGTGAAAATTCAGTTTTGTCAATGGAAAAGCTAATAAACTGGGGTTATTGATAGATGGAGCGGAAACAATGTCAAATAAGTTAACAACCGATATTGACACTGCAATTGGTGAACTTAAATCGGGTAAAATTCTTATTGTAATTGATGATGAAGACCGGGAGAATGAAGGCGACTTCATCATGGCTGCCGAGAAAGTAACACCTGAGGCAATCAATTTTATGACCAAATTTGGCCGGGGAATGGTATGTCTGGCCCTTACTGAAGATCGCGCCGAAGAATTGGAACTGGAGTACATGGTGGAGAGAAACACCGCACTTCATGGAACCGCTTTTACAGTGACCATTGATGCGCGGATCGGAACAACGACCGGTGTATCCGCCTACGACCGGGCCTTAACCATTCAAAAGGCGATCGATCCAGACACAAGTCCGGAAGACCTGGCCAGACCAGGGCATATATTTCCCTTAATATCAAAACCAGGCGGTGTTCTGCGGCGGGCGGGCCATACTGAAGCGGTAGTGGATCTGGCCAGGATGGCCGGTTTGATTCCGGCGGGTGTTTTATGCGAAATTATGGACGACAACGGAAAAATGGCACGATTGCCCAAACTCAAAAAAATTGCCGACGAATTTGATTTAAAAATCATTACCATAGCAGATCTCATTAACTACCGCCGACATAAAGAACGGTTGGTAAGAAGAGTTACAGAAGTTCATCTACCTTCGTTTTATGGAAATTTTGAGCTGGTATTATACGAAAATTTTCTGAATCCAACTGATCACCATCTGGCATTGATCAAAGGGGATGTGACGACGGATGAACCGGTGCTGGTTAGGGTTCATTCAGAATGCCTTACCGGGGATACTTTGGGTTCACTGAGATGCGATTGTGGTGATCAACTGCACCATGCTCTGGCAAAAATTGAAAAAGAAGGACGTGGCGCTCTTTTATACATGCGTCAGGAGGGACGTGGGATAGGTCTGGCAAATAAAATTCTGGCATACAAACTACAGGATGAAGGTAAGGATACGGTTGAAGCGAACGAAGAATTAGGGTTCAAGGCGGATTTGAGAGATTATGGATTAGGGGCACAAATGCTGATCGATCTGGGGATTAAAAAGTTGAGACTTATGACCAATAATCCAAAAAAGGTTGTCGGACTGCAGGGATATGGTCTGGAAATTGTTGAGCGTGTTCCCATCGAAATTGAGCCAAATCCGGCGAATAAAAATTATTTGAAAACCAAAAAAGAGAAATTAGGTCATCTGCTTATTTTCGACAAAAAAAATAATCCATCTAAATAATCAGGTTGGATATACCTGGTCTGAACTATTACATACACTGAAGAAAAATAGTTAAATTGATCATTCCAAATTAGGTACTTGAGAAGAGTATAAAAATCAACTATTTTAACTTTGAGATTGGAGCTAAAAATGCCAAAACAAATTCAGGGAATACTGAATGCCGAAGGTCGTAAATTTGCTATTGTGATTAGCCGTTACAACGAATTCATATCCACAAAATTGTTGGAGGGCGCCTTAGACTGTCTTTATCGGCATCAGACCAAGGAAGAAAATATTACCATTTACTGGGTGCCCGGTTCCTTTGAAATCCCGCTGGTGGCCAAAAAGGCAGCACTGTCAAAGGCATATGATGCGGTGATTTGTCTGGGAGCGGTAATTCGAGGTGGAACCCCTCATTTTGATTATATTGCAGCTGAAGTGTCAAAAGGCATCGCTCAAACGTCACTGGAGACGAAACTACCAGTTATTTTTGGCATTATCACCACGGATACCCTGGAACAGGCCATTGAGAGAGCCGGCACCAAGGCCGGAAATAAAGGTTGGGATGCAGCGCTCTCTGCTATTGAAATGTGTGATCTGATGGGAAATTTTAAATAATCAACTTCAACAATTGATTTGAAACTTTTGGAACAGAAATAAATTGACTAACATATGGTCATCGAAAGTTTCAACTAAAGGAAAGATTATTCGATTGATGAAATTTATTTTAGCGCTATTGGTCATACTCTCTTTTTATGCCGGACTTTTTTCCCAGAATTTTAACTGGGAAGTTGTTACAAACCTGAACAACGCCAGAGAGATCCATATCATTCAGGATACACTCTATGCAGTAACCAGCGGCGGATTTGTAGAAAAACCCTTGCTTTCTGAAAGTTACTTGAAATACACTGCCGAAAATGGACTGTCTGATCAGGATTTTACCACCATGGGTGAATCTTCCAAAGACCAGCTTATTCTGGGTACTTTGAATGGCGTGCTGGCATTCTATCATAAAAATAACAAAAGTTTTAGTGAAGATTACAGTCTGGAAGGAAACGAGATCTTATCTGTGGTTGCAGTGGAAGACACCCTGTGGGCTATCAGCAAAGATCTGGTCGCAGTTTATCTTTATGATGCAGAAAAGGAAAATTTTCAGTTTATCGATTTCTATCAAAATTTTGGTCAGACTTTCAGCACCTTCCGCAAAATAATCTATCATGATAACAGAATCTGGGTTGCCTCGGATAACGGCCTTTTTTATGCCAATGGAAATTTTTTAAGATACAATCTAAAATCCGCCAGCAACTGGCAGGTTATGACCACTAGCGATGGCTTACCCTCAAACTCAATTTACTCACTGGCAGCATTGAATGATACTTTATACATCGGATCAACTGCTGGGCTGACTAAATACAGTTCATCCGGTGTGATCAATATTTCTGCCGGGATGGGCGATAAGGTAACTCGGCATATTTTATTGAAAGATAATAATATTTATGTGAATAATACCCGCACGGTCTATCGCCTGAATGGCACGCAATTCAGCCAGATCTATTACAGTCCGGTAAATTTATTAAATGATTTTGCGATTACCGATATCGGTCAAATATGGGTTTCGTACAGTGAGAAGGGTCTTCGGAATATTGATAGCGGTGAAAGATTAAAATTTAATGGACCAATAGACAATTCCCTTGGCCAACCACTATTGGACAATAATGGAAGACTTTGGGTTGTTTCAGGTTCCTTCAAAGATGAGAGAGCTAGAGGGTTTTCGGTCCTAAAGGAAAATGGCATCTGGGAAAACTACCGGTATGTAACGGGATGGAGATCAACATCGTCCAACGGGACTATTATGCAAGATGAAGATGGAAATATCTGGATTGGTTCCTGGAATGGCGGTCTTATCATCATAGACCCGAACTTCAAGTTTTATCATTTCAACAACTATACAACTCCCGGACAGCTCTGGATTTCTTCCATAACCGAGGATGATACCATTACCGTAAATCCACCGGACTCGGTTCGCCATTTTCTCTCCTATACCAAAAGTTATCCCGATTTGCTGGTAGTTACAGATATTCTACAGGATCGAGCCCGTGGTGCCATCTGGTTGTCAGTCTATTCGGTAAACAGTAATCAACCCCTCATTTATTATAATCAACCCTATTTCAACAGCTTTGCTTTCGACAGCTCCAGCTGGAATAAAATGTCCCTGAATATCAGTACGGATGAAGTGGCCGCCTTAACTCTGGATATTTTTGATAATTTGTGGATTGGTACCGAAAGATTCGGAGTGGTGGGAATGCAAATCACCAGTTCAGGCAGCATCAACTGGACAAATATATCGGAAACGGATAATTTAAAAAATAATAAGGTACTAGCCATTGCCGGGGATCAGGACGGATATGTTTGGTTCGGCACCCAGGCAGGGCTGAATGCTTATTTTAATGGAAATCTGTTTGACTTCCGGGAGGATTACCAGCCAATTGGGCTCAGAATAAATGATATTTTTGTAGACAACGAGAACAATAAGTGGTTTGCTACTGAAAGCGGATTAAGTTTGTTAAAAGCTAGTGGTTCTCCCTGGGATCCAAACAGCTGGTCCCATTTCGTCCCGAGAAGAAGTGAACAGCAGGGTAAAAATATATTTCCGACTAACCTTCCAAGCAAAGAAGTTCGCAGTGTATTTGTGGACGACAAAACCGGCGATGTTTATTGCGGTACTCAGTCCGGCCTGGCAATTTTGCGCAGTAATCCGTTTACCACACCCCTGCCCGACCTGGGCCAGGTAAAAGTAGGTCCCATTCCACTTATTCTTTCAAACGATACCCCGAACAAACTATACTTCAGAAATTTAACCGGAAACAGTGAGATAAAAATATTGACCTCGACGGGTCGGCTGGTGAGGATCATTAATCAATCCAACAGCAAAGATTTCCTGGGAAGTTTTGCCCAATGGGATGGGAGGAATCAAACCGGAAGTATAGTTTCCAGCGGTGTATATTTATATATGGTAACTGACGAAGAAGGTAATGCAACCTCAGGTAAAATTCTGGTTATCAAAAAATAGAGATGAAGTCCGGATCAGAATCCATTTGAACTACCAGGTTTTTTTACATCGCAAATTTCCTAAAACAGTTCTTGAATTCCTTACCCCTCCCTGTGTAAATTTTTCGGTATCACGAAATTTAAATTATGCTAAAGTCTATTCACATCCAAAATTTTGCCCTTGCCCAAAATTTAAGTATTCAGCTTGAAAACGGGCTTAATATTTTGACCGGAGAAACCGGTACAGGGAAATCCATCATTGTCGGGGCTATTTCTGCGGTATTAGGAGCACGGGTGTTTACCGAAGTCGTACGCACAGGGGCTGAGAAGGCCATCGTCGATGCCATTTTTGATATCCGCAATCTTAAGGAAGTTCAAAATAAACTGGGTGAACGGGGATTGGGCAACGGAGAAGAAGTATTTCTGCGAAGGGAAATTTCCACCAAGGGACAAACCCGGGCTTTTATCAATGACATTCCGGTCACGATTACCACCCTGGCGGAAATTGGCGATCTTCTGGTTGATATTCACGGGCAAAATGAACACCAGAGCCTGCTCAGGAAAGAGACCCATCGCTATTTTCTAGATGCCTATGGTAAGTTGGATAAAGAATTAAGAAACGTTTCTGAACAATTTAGGCAAGTAGAGCAGGCACTATCCAATCTAAGGGAACTGGAAAATAAGCGGAACAATCTGGACGAGAAATATGAATTATTCCAATTCCAGATGAACGAAATCAGCAAAGCACAAGTCCAGCCGGGAGAGGACGAAACCCTTGAAGCGGAGCGCAAAATCCTGGCGAATACCGAAAAAATCGTGGAATATGCTACCGAGTTTAACCGCTTAACCGAAGGCACCGGCGATTCCAACCTATTGGAATTATTAGGTCAGGCTTTGCATACCCTTAAGGAACTGACCAACTATTCCGAAGACCTGGAAAAGATTACTAACGAATTTTCTTCGGCAAAAATTATTGTTGAGGAGGCAGCCCGTAGCGTAGAGGAATTTCAGAGTAAACTGGAATTTAATCCGGAACGGCTGGAAGAGATTGAACTCCGGCTGTCGACTTTATCCCAGTTAAAGAAAAAATACGGGGGATCGATTCAGTCCATTTTTGATCATCTGGAATCTTTAAAACATGAATTGTCTCTCCGGGAAAATTTTGAATTTGAAATTGAAAAACTGCAGAAAATATATCAGCAAAAACTGGTTGAATATCATGAGGCAGCTCTCATTTTATCCAATGCCCGTAAGGAGACCGCAAAAAAGCTGGAAAAGGAAGTGATCGGACTATTGAAAGAAATCGGAATGCCTAAAATTCTCTTTCGGGTAAACACTATGTGGATAGAGTCCGAGAACGGAATATTCGCTCACGAACAGAAGAAGTATGCCGGTGATGAAAACGGTATCGACGATGTCGAATTCTTTATTTCACCGAATCCAGGTGAGGAATTTAAACCGCTGACCAAGATTGCTTCGGGCGGAGAAATTTCCCGAATAATGCTTGCCCTGAAAAACATTCTGGCAGAGACAGATAAGATACCACTTCTGATTTTCGATGAAATTGACGCGGGGGTTTCCGGTAAAATAGCTTCTTCGGTGGGTAAAAGTATCGAAAAATTAGCTGAATCGCACCAGATTATCTGTATTACCCACCTACCCCAGATCGCCTCTTTTGGAGGGACGCATCTGCGCGTGGAAAAATTTGAAGAAAACGGACGAACATTTACCCGGGTATTAAACCTGAACCGGGATGAGAGAATCAAGGAGATTGCAAATCTTATTGGTGGAAAAAAAGTGAGCGCGGAGATCTTGCAATCTGCGGAACAACTTTTGGCCGAAGCACAATCGTGATCTTCGATTCATTATACTTTATTACTTAATCACATCTGTGGAGAAATAGTTGGACAAATTTATTATTCATGGCGACAAAAACCTCTCCGGAACGGTTGAAATCAGCGGTTCCAAAAATGCAGCCTTACCTATCATGGTGGCCACGTTGCTGGCTCCTGGGAAATACACCATACATAATGTACCGCGTTTAAGGGATGTCCGCACCATGGCTCACCTGTTACGCATCATCGGGGCAAAAATTGAATTCGAGAACCATTCACTGATGATTGACACCATGCGGGCTGATTTTCCCGAAGCCCCATACGAACTGGTGAAAACCATGCGGGCTTCCATCTATGTATTAGGTCCATTATTAGCCCGCTTTGGTCGTGCCCGGGTATCGCTTCCCGGGGGATGCGCCTGGGGACCCAGACCGGTAGACCTGCACATGAAGGGCATGGAAAAATTGAATGCTAATCTGGAACTGGATGGCGGATATATTGTTGCCAGGGCAGATCGACTTAAAGGGAATCACATTCATTTTGATATCTCCAGTGTGGGCGCCACCGGCAATGTCATGATGGCTGCAGTGCTTGCCAGTGGGATTACGATTCTGGAAAATGCCGCAACTGAACCGGAAATTGTCGATTTGGGAAATTTCCTTAAGAGCATGGGGGCGAGGATCGAAGGCCTAGGTACCAGCAAGATACAAATCGAAGGGGTACCGGGATTGCGCCCGTGCGATTATTCGGTTATTCCCGATCGAATCGAGACAGGTACTTTTTTAATCGCCGGATTATTGACCAATGGAAAAATGACCTTAAATAATTGTCAATCAGGTCATCTGACGGAAGTGTTGGAAAAATTGAAAGAAACAGGAGCCAATCTCAAGGTTGATCAGGATAAAATTGAAGTAGTAGGTGGCACTGAAATTAAACCGGTAAATGTAACCACTGCGGTATATCCCGGATTTCCCACCGATCTGCAGGCCCAGTGGATCGCATTGATGAGCCGGGCCAATGGGAGCAGTATTGTGACGGATACCATTTTTACAGACCGGTTTACCCACGTCCCGGAGCTGAACCGATTGGGTGCAAAAATACTCGTCAAAAATAACTCGGCATTTATCCAGGGAGTTTCCGGTTTAAACGGCGCTCCGGTCATGAGCACAGATCTCAGAGCATCGGCTTCTCTGGTGCTGGCAGCGTTGGGAGCCAAGGGGCGTACTGATCTCCACCGCGTGTACCATATTGACCGGGGTTATGAAAAAATTGAGGAAAAATTCAAATCGCTGGGGGCGGATATTCTTCGATCCGACGACCAGGAACCCGAATAATTTGATTATTTTAATATTAACCGGGAGGAAGTGGTAAAACCAAACGCATGGTCAGCATTTCCCGGCGCCCGTTTATTTCAATCATGCCATTATTACGTTCCAGACAATAACTGAGAAAAACTGAATCCAGCCCATCGATTTGTTTTTGCCTGATCTGCATAGAATTTCCTTCCAGGCTAAAAGGAAATCTCACTTTCAATTCGGAGGGTGTAGCAAAATAGCCCAATAAATTAAAGGTAAATCCGACCTGCTGTCCTTCCCGAAATGTGCCCGCCTGCAAAGTATATTGATCCGCTTCATTTAAAAAATTTCTGAAAAAATAGTATGTCTCACTGATAATACCGCTGATTACATAATAGTACATCTGAAATTTGGGAATATCCGGATCGAGCTTGATTTTTTTATCAACCTGATGTTTAAAAATCATATCCGAATTCAGAAATTCGATTTCCTCTTTCAGCAATCGGTTCAGATCGATTTCCGATTCACTGGGGTATCGTTCATGGGACATTTTATAACTTACATTCTCCACCGACGACTTGATCCGGTTACCCATGGCCAGAATTTCATCAATTTCTTTTACCTGGGGATACTTCCGTTTTAAAAGTTCAATCCGCCCGGTCATCGAGCCGAAGGGGCCATTAAAATTGTGGAGTAAGCCGGGAAAAAGTTCTGAGAAATAAAGTCTGGTTTTATCTTCCGGATCAATAGGAATCTTTTTTTCATCGATCCCCGATTTAATAAAGGCCATTACGGATTTAATCCGGTTTTCTTTCCGGGTGATCCGGAAATAGGTCTCGAAGGGTCCCTCGGTCGATTTCCGGATATTCTGCCAGTAAAAATTTCGGACCAGAAAATCCCGGTTTTGGAATTCCCTGATAAATCCCTGAAGATCCAGAAAATTAGGTTGCAGGAAATTTTGATTAAAATCAAAATCTTGAGCCTCTGAATCATCCCATCCCAAAAAGTTCTTTAATGACGGATAAATACTGGAAAGCTTCCATTGAGGTGAAAAAACCAACAGATGCAATTGGGCAAAGCTTAAAAGGCGATCCAAAGGGGTAATGGTTAAATAACTCATCCTGTTCACTTAGAGCTTATTAATTGAATTAGAATCAAAAGTCGCACGGCACCTGTTCTGTAAAGAGAAACAGAGATCAGGCTAAAGACAAAATTGAGAATTCTAAAAAGACCAGGAATGCTAAATCTAAACCAACAAAATATAACGACAAATATCGGCAAAACAAAACTGCTACCGGGAAATCAAGGTCCCTTATTAATAGCAAAAAATTCGACACTCAATTTGCTTTATGATTTATCCGGGAACAATTCTTTTAATTCTTCCTCGGCTGGTGGTTTGCTTAAATAGCTGAAAACCACCAGGCTCAAAATTGAGAAGAGTAATGCCGGATAAATTATCGGAATCCCCCAGGGATCCCCATTGGGATCTCCGGCGGGGATCATAATACCTGGCCATATGTAGCCGGCGGCTTTCAGAAAAATAGTAATTGCCGCACCACCGAT
>CAYVKM010000032.1:0-36241 GCA_964452045.1 uncultured Calditrichaceae bacterium | reverse complement strand
TTTATGAAAATTTAAATCTATTTTTAGAAAACCATGAAGACATTCTATAAAAAGTTATTGATTATTGCCTTTTCATCACTGGTGCTGGAAGCGATTATCATTTACTTCCTCTATACCAGCATTAATGCCTTTTATGCGGATCTAACCAACAAACTGGCCTATTTACTGGTAGAACAGGTACAGAAGGTTATTGTTGCCGACAATCTTAATTTATCACGGTTGGACCCCTACAAAAAATACCCCACCAGGAGATTGATGAACCGGTTTAGTGGTGAGGATTCGAAAATACTCCATATTCTGCTCATCGATACTACCAATAAGATTGTGGTCAGTGACGATCCTTCGGTGGAGGGTGAAGAATATACATCCCCAAAAGAATTAAGATTTCTGGCCACAAACAAACCAAAAATTGTCAGCCGCCAATGGGAAGGTAATCAGGAGATCTTAGATGTTATTGTGCCGCTTGAACAAGACAGTGTAAAGCAAGGTTATCTCCGCACCGTGGTGTCCCTCAAGCACTTGGAAAATTTCTATCAGAATCGCAGGAATATCCTGATTGGTGCCAGTATCCTTTCCCTGGGCATCATTTTTCTGACGGTGTTTTCCACTTCCCGGATATACCAATCGAGCCTGAAAGAAATTGAGAACGCTATCGAAAGCTTGCATCAATCGGATTATCGCTACCGGTTGAAATTTCAAAAACGGGACGAATTCGCCCGATTGTACGGATTGCTCAATCAGTTGTTTACCGAAACGTCCAAATTAAAAGAAGAATTTCAGGAATCGGAAGAACAGATCGATGCCATGAAACGGGTTATTCATGAAGGTATGTTAATTACCGATATGCAGAAAAAAATCATTTCCTATAATGATTATCTTCTTACCATTTTCAAAATAAAGAAACATCGGAAACCAGAAGAGCAGATCGAACAAATCCTGCAAAAAAATATGGAATTGCTGGAGATATTTCGCAAAGCAAGCGATCCCCTAACCCATTCCGTTCGTCGCCGAACTCATATCAAACTGTTAGACGACTCATTTATTGAAGTTCAGATTAATGCCAGCTCAATCATCGAAGGTGATGAATTAAAAAGTGTGGTCTTCTATTTTAAGAATTTAGCCAGTCTCAAGGAATTGGAGCTTTTCCTGGACAGGAGTCTGAAGTATTCGGTAATACACCAGCTTGCCCGTAGTTTTGGTCACGAAGTACGAAATCCATTAAGTTCACTGGCGATTCATACGGAGATTCTGGACAATATTCTTAACAATCTGCAGGCAGACCGGGATAAAAAAAACAAGATCCAAAAATCTCTCAATATTTTGGCCAGTGAGATTGAAAGAATATCCCGGCTGATGGATGGTTTTATCGATCTGATCAGTCCCCGCGAAGTAGAATTTATCAGTAAAAATTTAAACAATATTATTAAAGAGATCGTTGAATTGGTCCAGCAGGAAGCCCAGGAGAAAAATATTGAATTAAATACGCAATTGACCGATAATTTACCTAACGTGAATGTAAGTCAGGATCAAATGAAGCAGGTGATCCTCAATTTACTTCTCAATGCTTTTGATGCAATGCCAAATGGTGGAAAGGTGAAATTGAAAACCGAACGCAGTGAAACCTTTGTCTCTGTAATTGTAGAGGATAGTGGTATGGGTATTCCGGAAGAAAACCGGGAGAGGATATTTGATTTTAATTTTTCCACCAAAGCAGGTAGTAGAGGGATTGGTCTGCACTGGTCAAAAAATATTGTCGAGGAACATAGTGGTAAAATATCATTTAAATCGAAGGTTGGTCAGGGTACTCAGTTTACCATTGATCTGCCAATTGCATAGTAAACATTAAAGGTCTAAAGGATGGATAAATACAGTATTTTAATTATTGATGATGATGACAACCTGCGGGATGGTTTAATGACCCTGCTCGAGGCCCACGGATTTCAGACTAAAGGTGCGGCCAATGGCAAAATTGCCCTTAATCTGCTGGAAAACGATATTTTCGATCTGATTATCACTGATTATCGGATGCAGGAAATGGATGGAATGCATTTTTTAAAAACCATCCAAAAACAATTCCCAACCCTGAAAGTTATTATGATTACCGGTTATGGATCCATAGAACATGCAGTGGAAGCCATGCAATCCGGAGCAATTAATTACATTTCCAAGCCAGTGAAACCCCAGAAACTTCTGGAAATAATTAACGAAACCCTTTCACTGGCACAGGACGAGAAAGAGAAGGAAAAAGGCTACAAAACCCTGGAAAAACTACGTCAATTTCATGAAATGGTCGGTATGAGTAAACCGATGCAGGAGGTCTACCGAAAAATAAAAGAGGTTGCTTCAACCGATATCCCGGTTCTCCTGCTGGGAGAAAGCGGAACAGGCAAGGAATTGGTTGCCCGGGCCATTCATAACCTTTCACCAAAAAGTAAAGGAAATTTTGTAGCAGTTAATACAGGTGGCATCCCAAAGGATTTAATTGCCAGCGAACTATTTGGCCATCTAAAAGGCGCATTCACCGGTGCTATTACTGATA
This sequence comes from uncultured Calditrichaceae bacterium, assembly GCA_964452045.1. Lineage (GTDB taxonomy): Bacteria > Calditrichota > Calditrichia > RBG-13-44-9 > RBG-13-44-9 > CAYVKM01. The sequence continues at coordinate 33,702 of CAYVKM010000032.1, read as the reverse complement.
AAAAAGGGAAATTTGAAGAAGCTCACCAAGGGACATTATTTCTTGATGAAATTAGCACCATGAGTCTCCCGGTGCAGATTTCCTTACTCCGGGTCCTGGAGAATAGCGTAATTGAACGGGTTGGCAGTAACAAACCGATTAAGGTGGATGTGCGGATTATCTGTGCCAGCAATGAAAACCTGGCCCAATTAATCAAAGAACAAAAATTCAGGGAAGATTTGTATTACCGGCTCAATGTGGTAAATATCGAATTGCCTCCATTGCGCAAACGGAAGCAGGATATTCCCCATCTCGCCAAATATTACCGGACGCTATTTAATCTCGAATTAAATAAAAACGTCAACTCTATTGTTCCGGAGGCTATGACTATTCTGAAACAGTACAGCTGGCCGGGTAACGTGAGGGAATTCCGGAATGTTTTGCTCCGGGCCATGCTCAGCGCAGAAGATACCATTGAATTATCGCATCTTCCGGAAGAGATTATGAAAGGAAAGGTTGGCACAGAAATCATCAGTTTCCGGGCAGGTACACCGCTTTCCCAGGTTGAGAAGGCTATGATTATTCAAACTCTAAGCGCGGTTAATGGGAATAAACTTAAAGCCGCGGAAATTTTAGGTATCAGCCGAAGATCGTTATATAATAAGCTCGAAGACTATCAAATAGACGATAAAAACTTGTAAATTAACTATACATTTCATTCTCTGTGATCAGGGGGATTTACATCTTTATTTTCTTTCATATTCGTACCTATCCCGGTTCCAGAAATATCCTTAAAATGGCAAGATGTTTGCCGTTATTCTATATCAAGTAGTCACAGGAAAATGTATGATTAAAATTCTCCTGGCAGAAGATGACAAGAATTTAAGTCGCAGTATAGATATTTTACTCACGTTGGATGGTTACCAGGTCGTTTCCGTGTATAACGGAGAGGAAGCACTTCATAAACTATTACTTCAAAGATATGATCTGCTGATTACCGACATTGCTATGCCTAACACGGACGGGGTAGAACTGATCTCCAAAATCCGACTTGTTAACACAGCCCTGCCAATAATGGTCGTCTCCGGAAAATTAAGTTCCCAACTTATCCAGCAATTGGAGGATATGGCCATAAAGCATATCCTGCCAAAACCGATTAATCCCACTCGCTTCCGAAAAATGGTTCAGAAAATTCTGGGCAAAAACGGTAATTCCTGACTGAGATTCCTAAAAAATAATACTAAACAAAAAATAGAAGTAAATCGCCGCCAGTGATGCGGAAATAATGTTGAGCCAGAATCCTGTTTTCACCATTTTCTGGATGGGAACATATCTGGAACCGTAAACAATGGCGTTGGGGGGTGTAGCCACCGGCAACATAAAAGCGCAGGAAGCAGCAATAGTTGCTGGTAGCATAATCATCATGGCGTGTATATTCAGATCGATCGAAATAACGGCTATAATTGGTAATATGGTTGTGGCTACAGCGGTATTCGAGGTAAACTCGGTAATGAAAATAATCGAAATTGTTATGACAAAAATAAGGACAAAAGGATGAAGCCCCTGCAGAAATTCCATTTGCTTGCCTAAATACTCGGCCAGCCCGGTAATGCGGATGCCTTCTGCCAGGGCAAATCCCCCACCGAAAAGCAGCAGTATGTCCCAGGGAATTTTAGACAGGTCTTTGATATCCAGCAAGGTCGGCTGTTTTGCTTTCTCGTGGGAGGGAATGATAAACAACAGAATAGCCATACCAATGGCAATAGTGCTATCCTGTATTTTACCATCCAGACCAACAAAATGCGGCCATCCATATAGGGTAAATGATCCCACGGTCAGATTTGCTTTAAATATCCACAGCAAGGCAGTAAATCCAAAGATGATAAGCACCCAGATTTGAGATCGATTAAATTTTCCCAACTTTTTTAATTCATCCCGGAAATAATGAATAGAAACGGTCTGAGGAAGTTTTTCATTTTTCAATACATAATGAACCAGATAGAGCCAGACAACAATAAAAATTACAATAGTGAGCGGTAGTACGTAGATCATCCATTGAATAAAGGAAATGGGTATTTCATTGGGGAAAAACTTACCATAAATGCCAGAGAAAATAATATTGGGCGGAGTCCCGATCAGGGTGGATATTCCCCCAATGCTGCACGCATAGGCAATTCCCAGCATTAGCACAATAGAGAAATTATCAATTTTATTTTCCTCCCGGGAAGATTCGTCCTGAAGCTGAAAGATGACCGCCAATCCTATTGGAAGCATCATAACTGCAGTTGCCGTATTGCTTATCCACATGGATAGCACAGCTGATACCAGCATGAAAGCCAGAATTATTTTTTTAGGATTGGTTCCGATGTAAGATATGACAAACAGCGCAAACCTTCGATGGAGCTGCCACTTTTGCAGGGCGATGGCGATGATAAATCCGCCCATGAACAGAAAAACCAGATGGTGCATATAATTTGGCGCCACCTTTTCGGTATTCATAATGCCCAGAATCGGATAAAGAATCAAAGGCAGTAATGCCGTTACACCGAGGGGTAAAGTTTCGGTCATCCACCAAACCGCCATTAATCCCACAATTGCCATCATATTTCTTTTTTCAGGTGTAAATTGTTCTGAAGTTGGGAGAAATAAAATAGCAATAAATAGCACTATTCCAATCCAGGCTCCCCATCTATCTTTGAAAATTCTGAACAAGGTAGTTTTCATTTAAATCCGGTAACTGATTTTTCTAATTCGTAATCTATTCTTAATATAAGGTTTTTAGATTTATTATTCCACAAATCAGGTATTATCAATTATAAAAATATTTTTTTAAACTTTTACCTTGGATATTCGTCTAATCTGCCTTAAACTTTCGACTATTTATGAAAATAGTCAATAATATGAATTTGAATCAGGGAACACGATGAGAAACAATCACAATCATTCAAGGAAGGCAGATATAAAATCAGCTGCCAAGAATTTATTTTTTCAATTTGGTCTGGCCAAAACCTCCATGGATGATATTGCCACACAAAGTAATCTGGCCAAACCTACCCTGTATTACTACTACCCTAGTAAGGAATCAATTTTTCAGGAAATTGTTATTGAAGAAGCACAAAATTTTATCGATAAGGTTGAAAAAAAACTACCTCAGGATTTACCGGCTGATGAAAAAATTGCCCTTTTTTTCCGAATGGTCTATCAGGATTTAAAGCAATATTTAACAGAAATCAAAGATCTACCTGGTACTTTGTATAAAAATTATCCCCATGGCAAACCCATAGTTGACAAAATTAATGATGTTTTTCTGGAAAAATTACGTCCTCTGCTCATAGCCGGGAAAGAACAGGGAATTCTGACTTATGGAGATGAATCTTCAACCCTCAATGCCATGGTTTTCATGACCGATTTTCTCAATTTAGACTGGATGATGCGGATTCCCGAGAAACGAAGGGATGAAGTTGTGAATGCCGTTGTACACATTCTATTAAATGGACTCAGAAGGAGATAATAATGAATAAAAATTTAATTCTGCTTTTTGTTATTGCATTTGCTTTCATGTGTTCCGGATTTGCCAAGGATTTTGATCTGAATACAATCCTTAAACTGGCCGAGGAAAATAACAAAGATATAAAATTAGCCAAATCTGATCTTGAATTTGCCCGGGCACAGAAAAAAGAAGCAATTTCACTGGCGCTACCGACCATCAATGCAAATGTCAATTATAACCGAAATTTTCTGGAGAATAAGTTCTTCTTCACAGTAACAGATTCAAATGGCGTGGAAACCACTCAAAGCTTTACCGCTTCCTTTACCAATACCTACCAGTTCAGCACCAGTTTGAATCAGACTTTGTATGGATTTGGAAAGATTGGAAATGCCATCCAGGCGGCAAATTATTTTACAAAATATTCCAATTATAATTATCAGGCTCAATACAATCTGATAATGACCAATATTAAAAAAGCATTCTACCAGGCACTTCTGCTCAATAAAGTCTGGGAAGTAGCAGTTCAGTCTGAAAAAAGCGCGGAAGAAAATTATCAAAATATTAAAATAAAATATGATGGTGGTGCGGTTTCTGAATTTGATTTATTGCAGGCCGAGACTCGATGGCGAAATGCTGTTCCGCAAACCATGCAGGCCAGGAAAGATTACGAACTTGCTCTGAATAATCTGAAAGCATTAGTGGATATTCCCTTGCGGGAAGAAGTCAATCTGATTGGAGAACTGGATTCATTCCCTATTCTCCCTGATTCTCTGGCATCGAAAATCGTATTTGAGCAGCGGCCCGACTTCAATGCACTTCAATGGGAACAAAAATTACAGGAGAAACGAGTGGCCATCGAAGGCTCCTACCACTACCCTACTTTAAGCGGAAGCCTCAGTTACCTCTATAATGCCAGTTCTAATGAGTTCAGACTGGATAATAAGAATGATAATGTTGTTCTCGGTCTTACTTTAAGCATTCCCATTTTTAATGGCTTTTATACCAATGCCCAAGTGCAAAAAGCCAGGATAGATGTGGAAAGAGTAAAAACCCGGATTACCAAAGCTTATGATGATATCCGGATTGAACTGAAAAACATTCATCTACGCTTAATCGAATCCCGGCAAAGGATTGAGGCAGCCCAATCCAGTATCGGAACTGCCAGACGGGGTTACGAAATAGCAGAAACCCGAATGGAAAACGGATTAGCCACCCAGTTGGAACTGCGGGAAAGCCGGGTCGATTTAGACCGGGCGCAGGTCAATTTCTATTCAGCCATTTATGATTATCTGGCCGCCTATTTTGACTGGCAGAAGGCTATTGGTGATGTTAATACCTCTGGAATTTAGTATTCGCGAAAAGAAAAAATGATGAAAAATATACATATAATAGAATCCATTGGAGGACATATGAAGAAGATTATTTATCTGTTTGGTATTTTAGTATTTGGTCTGGTGATACAGCAATGCTCAAGTGATGACGCTGCGGGCCAGAAAACCGCCAATTTAAATGCTGTTCCGGTTGAAACCATGACGCTAAAACTACGAAATTTTTCAGAATATCTGCAGCTAACCGGCACGGCTGAAGCGAGAAACCACATAAAAATTATTGTTGAAGAAGGTGGAACTTTACGTAAGGTTAAAAGAGATAAAGGAAGTCTAGTCCGGCAGGGTGATACCCTGGCAATTCTTGAGAATAAGATATTAAAAGCCGGCTATAATGAAGCAGTTGCAGCATGGAACCAGGCAAATCTGGATTACAATTCTAAGAAAGTTTTATACGAAAAAAGAGCCATATCGGAAAATGAATACCTGGCCTCCAAATACGGGTTGGAAAAAGCCCAGGCTGCCTATGAACTAAATAAAGCCCGGTATTCAAAGTTATTTATCCTCGCCCCATTGAACGGTTATGTCAATAACCGTTTATATGATATCGGTGCTTATGCAACCCCGATGACCCCCATTTTCGATTTTATTGATAATGCCTACATGAAAATCAAGGCAGGAGTGGCCGAACGATTCCTTGGTGATATTCAGATTGGAACCCCTGCCGAAATTACCTTCGATGCCTTTCCGGATATGAAGCTCGAGCACCAGGTTTCCTTTTTGAGTCGAAGTATAGACCCACTGAGCCGTACTTTTCTGATTGAAATTGAGGTGCCAAATCCCGGTCTTAAATTGGCACCTCAGATGATCGCCAATATTAAATTATTGCGCAGACAATATACCGATCAGATCGTTATTCCCCTGGATGCGGTGATTGAATCTGAAGAAGGAAGTTACGTATTTGTGCTTACTCCGGAAAATAAGGCACATAAAATAAACCTGGATCTCAGGTCAATTTATGAAGATAGCGTACTGGTTAATGGGCTGGAATCGAATGAACAGTTAATTATAGTCGGTCAGCAGGAGTTGACTGAGGGTGATTCTGTAATAGTAACTTCTTCTTAATTGATAAAGTCGTTTTTGAGAATATAAATTTATAACCCATTTGTTGATGAGGCATTTATGAAAATATCCGATTGGTCATTAAATCATAAAACAAGTGTATTCGTATTGCTCTTTATTGTTATCATTGCCGGTTTTGTCTCTTACTCCAACCTGCCGGTTGAATCTTTTCCTCAAATTAAACAACCGGTTGTGATTGTCAGTGTTCCCTACATTGGTGTGGCGCCCAGTGATATGGAAACTCTGGTGGCTCAACCGATTGAGAATAAATTAAAAGAAATCACCAAAATCAAAAAAATGACCTCCAATAGTGTGGAAGGATTTACTAACATCACGGTGGAATTTGAAACCGATATGGACATCGATGAAGCAGTGCGTAAGGTGCGTGAGAAAGTAGACCAGGCAAAACCGGATCTACCCGATGATGTGGAAGAACCGTTTGTACAGGAAGTGAATTTCGAGAACATCCCGATAATGCTGGTGAGCATCGTTGGGCAGCAATCACTTGTCCGGCTTAAAAAAATTGCCGAGGATCTGCAGGACAGATTTGAGCAAATCCCCGGTGTACTGGATGTCAACATTACCGGGGGGCTGGAGCGGGAAGTCAAGGTCAACCTGAATCCGGCCAGACTTCGTTATTATAGCCTGGGAGTGAACGATGTCATCTCATCCATTCAGCAGGAAAACACAACCATTCCCGGTGGCTCGGTGGAAAGTGGTAATTTGAAATATACCGTAAGAATACCCGGTGAATTCGATTCTATTGAGGAACTGAAAAATGTCGTGGTAAAAACCATTAACGGTTATCCCATTTATATCCATGACCTGGCAGATGTCGAATTTGGTTATAAAGATCAGGCTACCTATTCCCGACTGGATGATGAACCAAGCGTTACTTTATCCATCCAGAAAAGAAGCGGGGAAAACATTATCCGGATTGCCGATGAAGTAAAAGAAATTTTGACAAAATATGAGAAGCAATTACCTGCCAAGACGCATTATGTTATCCTGGCTGACCAATCCAAAGATATCCGCTCCATGGTGAATGATCTCGAAAATAACATCATTGCCGGACTTTTACTGGTTATAGCTGTTCTCTACTTCTTTATGGGCGCCCGAAATGGTCTGCTAGTGGGTATTGCCATTCCCCTATCCATGCTGGTCTCATTTGTGGTCATCAGCATGCTTGGTTATACCCTGAATATGATTGTCTTGTTTAGTCTAATTCTTGCTCTGGGAATGCTGGTGGATAATGCCATTGTTATTGTCGAGAACATATTCCGCCATTATGAAGAGGGAAAACCTCTCATGAAAGCGGCCAGGGAAGCAACCAATGAAGTGGGTATGCCAGTTTTAACCTCCACCATAACCACACTTTTTGCCTTTTCTCCCCTGGTACTATGGCCGGGTGTGGTTGGTGAATTTATGAAATATTTGCCGATAACCCTGATCATTACCTTATCTGCATCTCTATTTGTGGCTTTTGTTTTTAATCCGGTAATCTCTTCTTCTTTTATGAAACGCGATGAAAAGATGAAAAAATTAATGGGCGACCGGTTATTAAACTGGCTGATCGTACGTTATGAAGGGACCCTGAAATGGGCCCTTAAAAATCGAAAAGCAACTTTGTCCATTGCAGTTGGATTGTTTTTTCTCATGTTCATCATCTATGGATTTTTTAATCATGGTGTGGAATTTTTCCCTGACCTGGAACCAACCCAGGCCCAGATCAAAATAGAAGCGCCAATCGGCACCCGCCTGGAAACATCGGACAATATTGTCCGCAAGGTGGAAGAGCGAATAATCGGCACACCCGATATGGATCATTTTGTAACCGAAGTTGGCAATGCGGCGGATATGTTCAGTTTTGGAATGGAAGGAGGAACCCCACACAAATCCCAGGTAACAATTGACTTTGTAGATCTCCAGGATAGGCGGCAAAGTTCTTTTAAAACCCTGGAACAGATAAACGATGAAATGAGGGGAATCGCCGGGGCCCGGATTGACGTTTCCAAACCGCAGGAAGGGCCACCGACCGGAAATGCGGTGGAAATCCAGATAAAAGGTGAAGACTTTGCTATTCTAAATAATTTGTCCACTGAAATTCAGAAAAGGATCAGGGATGTTTCTGGTTTAACCGAACTTCGTGATAATTTTGAGAAAGGTAAACCGGAATTACGGATTCGGATTGACCGGGAGAAAGCCGCCCTGTTAGGGTTAAACACGGCTCAAATTGCCAGTACCATTCGAACGGCTATCAATGGCACGACAGCTTCAGAATACCGGCTTGGGCAGGATGAATACGATATTACTGTCCGGTTTAGCAAGGATTTCCGGAAGAGTTATACCGATCTGTTAAATCTAACCATTTTTCATGAAGGTGAACATATTCCGCTGGCGAATATCGCAGCGGTCGACTTCTCTGCAGGATTGAGTAATATTAATCATGTGGATGGCGACCGAGTGGTTACCATAACTGCGGATGCCTTTGGACGCAGTTCGGCGGAAGTGTTGGCCGATGTGAAAGACCGTCTTACCAATTTCACCATGCCGGAAGGTTATTCACTGATTTATGCCGGTCAGGATACCGAACAAAAGGCGGCATCAGATTTTCTGGCGCGGGCATTTATGATTGCCATTCTGTTAATTTTCTTTGTTCTGGTTACTCAGTTTAACTCCATTACCCTGCCATTCGTTATTATGATCTCGGTCTTTCTCTCCTTTTTTGGCGTGTTCTTCGGACTGCTGGTCACATTCAGACCATTTGGGATCATCATGACCGGAATCGGTATCATTTCACTCGCCGGAGTGGTAGTCAATAATGCTATTGTTCTCATCGATTATATTCAACAAATGCGCCAGAAGGGTATGGACAAACTGGAGGCGATAATTCATAGCGGCAAGGTCCGTTTGCGACCGGTAATACTCACCGCAGTCACAACAATCCTTGGGCTTATCCCACTGACCGCTGGTATCAATATCGATTTTATCGGGCTGTTCAAGGGGGACTTCAGTAAGTTTATCCAATTTGGCGCGGAAAGCTCTCAATGGTGGAGCAATATGGGCGTTGCGGTCATCTTCGGATTATTGTTTTCCACGGCCTTAACTCTTGTGGTTGTACCGGTTTTGTATTACATTTTAAGTGATGCGGTTGTGGTTTTTCTGAAAAAGTTAGGGTGGAAAGGTGAACCGGAAGAGGCGGTCGAAAATGTCTGATATAATGGATTTGGTGTGCTGAACCATGATAGTGCCTCACCAGAAAAAATTGTATTACTGAGAATAAAATCCCCCTCATCAAGGGGGATTCTCATATTTGTCTGTTTAATTATATAGTAATGAGTAAATAAATCCTGGAAACTTAAAAATGAAAGCGTGAAATTCATGGAGTTGAAAAAAACACATAAGAATCTGCTGGCATTGGATGGAATGGTAAATATCCTCCTTGGGTTATTTCTTCTATTTTTCCCGGCCGGTCTGGTAAATTTTCTGGGATTGCCGCAGGAAATAAACTATTTCTATGCCAGCATTCTGGGAGCAGTCCTTTTTGGGATTGGCATTGCACTATTTCAGGAAAGATCGCGCCGTGAAAAGGGATCGGCCGGTCTGGGATTAGCCGGTGCTGTTATAATCAATTTGTGCGGATCCCTGGTACTGGTTGGCTGGCTTCTTTTTGGCGGGTTAGATACCCCGGTCCGGGGAATTGTGATATTGTGGATCGTCGCTTTACTTGTGCTTGGCATCGGGCTCCTGGAGATATTCAGCGGAGCATTGAATGAGGAAAGATTAGGCAGATAATATCAGCTTACAGCAATTTAAGTCCGGCGATTAAGAGATAATCATATCGATTTTTTAGATTATCCCTTTCATCGCTTTAAAATATTTATCGGCTTCCCGTTTAACAATGGATGACAGTAACACAATGGCAATCAGATTCGGAATGGTCATAAAAGTGATTACCATATCCACAAAATGCCAGACCAGATCGATGCCCCAGATGGATCCCAAGAAAACAAAAAGCCCGAACACCCACTGATAAAGGCGGATAGATTTTTCACCGAATAAATATTCCACAGCCCGGTTTCCGTAATAAGACCAGCTAATAATTGTAGAAAACGCAAACATAATCAATCCGGCTGCCACCACATGCTGGCTCCAGTTACCCAGACCAATCGGTTTTAATCCCCGATAAAATCCTTCAACGGTCATTCCAACACCTTTAATACCGGAAGTCCAGGCACCGGTGACCACAATGACCATCGCGGTGAGGCTGCAAATAATAATAGTATCTACAAATGGTCCCACAGAGGCAACCAGACCTTCTCGAACCGGATATTCCGTCTTCGCTGCAGCATGGGCTATAGCTGCAGATCCCTGGCCGGCTTCATTGGAAAACAGACCTCTGGCCACTCCAAATCGCAAAGTATAGATAAAAGCAGCACCGATAAATCCACCGGTAGCCGCCTGACCGGTAAAAGCACTTTCAAAAATTAGCCGGAATGCAGCGGGCAATTGATTAAAATAAATGACCGTGGCAACAATTGCACTGATAAAATACATAGCTGCCATAAACGGAACCAGTTTGGAGGTCACCTGGGCAATCCGTTTGATTCCACCCACAATTACCAGCAACACCAGGATAGTAATAAACAATCCGGTACCCCAGGTCGGTATTCCATAGTTGGTATTAATTACATCCGATATCGAATTGGATTGAGCCATATTTCCGGTACCCAGCGAGCAGAGGATAGTGGCAAAGGCAAAGACCACGGCCATTATTTTCGCCAGGGATCCCAATTTTTCCTTTAGTCCAAGCTCCATGTAATACATCGGTCCACCGGAAATCGAACCATCCGGATGGACTTTCCGGTAAAGAAAAGAAAGGGTACATTCGGTAAACTTCAGGATCATTCCCAGGAAACCGGTAACCCACATCCAGAAGATTGCGCCTGGCCCGCCGTAGTAAATTGCAAGGGCAACTCCCACGATGTTACCAGTACCGACAGTTGCAGATAACGCAGTGGTAAGTGCCCGAAAATGGTTGATGTCCCCCACATCGTCCGGATTATCATATTTTCCACTGATGATCCGGAGAGAATGAAAAAATTTGGTTACATGCAGAAATTTAAATTTAAAAGCGAAATAAATTCCGGTGGGAATAAGAAAAGCCAGGAGCAGATACTGCCCGATGTATTCGTTATACCCGACGATAAATTTGTCCACATACTCCAGAAATCCGTTCACAATGCCTCCAAATAAATAAACAGATGGGGAAGTTTAGGTCCGTTTTGTCCGGCTTACCAATTACGATTTGTTTTCAGCCTCCGGTATTGAAAAATACTTATTGAGTGGATAATTCGATACATCCAATGGAAAAAAAGTAAATATGAAATCGGTAAAAACCAAATATTGAATCAGAATAATGGGTTAAACTCCCTCGAAAATTGAAATAATTATCCGGCCAGGACAATACAGATTTATTGCTAATCCGGGTTTTGGTTTGGATATTATGTAATTTGAAAATGAAAAATCTCTTTCAATACCGTTCCGGCGACTGTTCGCTGTCTGAAATCAAACGAGGTATATTTATCTTCCGAATGCCCATCATAGATCAGCGCCAGGGGTTGTCTGGGAAAGACAATATTGCCGCTATGAACAAGTCCCCAAACTTGCCCTTTATAGGGAGAACGAATTTCAATATTCTGAATTGTTCCCAGTGCTTCATTAATTTGGATATCCTCCCCAATTTCCTTAATTGCCACAAATACACCTTCCAGGGGTGAATTTATTTGATCAAAAGTTTTTCTGAACAGATGAAGATCAATTTCCGGCAGTTCCGGAGGAATATGATGATAGGCCGATCCCAGCCAATGATTTAAACGGGTTTCTACCGCTACATGGCAGTTTTCACCCGGTTGATGTTCAGAATATAATCCAATAACCAAAGAAGCAGCATCAATCCCAAAATCGGATTCAGCAGACTGTACAGTGTTAATAAGAATATCCGGTTGGAGAATCTCTAGAAATTCCGGCAACTCTTCCAGTAAAAAAAGCGGGAGATTATTATTCTCCTGATGAAATTGAATTGCTTTTTTCCATTTTCCGGTTGGCGACTCTTTTTCATAACGAGCCAGATGATCTGCGGTTATCAGTATGGCGGTAATATCTTCTATCTGCTTCTTGCCTGTTTTAGCTGCCTCACCAAAACAAACCGGACGCCGAAGATGAATTTCATATTCCGAGACAGCCATGACAGTGGGAATATGCGCCTTCCATAAATAATAGGCAATAGCGGAAGCAAATTCCCCACCCCCAACAATAGGAATAAATTTAGATGACTTCATTTTGCAGAGACAGGTTTGATAATATTTTCTCTGAAATTGGCCTGATATAAGTTTTCGAAATTTCTGGTAAACAGATCCCGGGATAAATTGATGACTTTATTTTCCAGGAGCAAATTGGTTATATCGGTAAATACCAGAACACAGGGCCATTTCTGCTGAAATAATTTTTTGGCCCCATTTTTTTCATCATTGAGGTATTCGACAATCAATTCATAGCGGACGACCGGATTTTGCTGGTATTGAGGAAACTGTTTTAAGAAATCCTTCTCATTGGATATAAATCCATCTGAAAAGGCGGAATCAATGTAATCCAGCTGAAAGCAATAGATCATTTGATCCAGAAACGACAGTTTGGAATAAGCGGCGATTTGCTTCTTGGTAAAAATGCTGACTTTATCGTTGGTGCCCAGAATTAACACCAGATAATCCACATTTTCCAGTCCAACTACTTTTTTGACCATATCCGGTTCAATTCCGTCCATTAAATGTTCGGTCAAATTAAGGCCGGCATAGATTATCGGATTCTTTTTGATCTCGCTATTTATTTTCTTTAGCAGATTATTTTTATTTTTATCGAAAACAATCTGGCCCGAGGTTGGCAACATCTGTGCTTCCAGATGGGTAATAACCACATGTTTTCCATCCCTGGCCAGTTCTCCGGCAAGTTCATTCGCCAGATAATTGCGTCCTTTACCACCCAACAGTCCGATAACTTTAAACTCCTTATTTAGCAATAACTGTTTCACCAATGCCATAAATCATATCCTTAATTTTCCGGTATCATTTTAAAACCCATTTTACTGTAGGCGCTATTCGTAGTCATGATAAAACGAATATTCCGACGATTCATCAATACAATATTTGCCGCATCAAACAGGGACAATTTATCCTCGGGAAATTTTTTAAATAGTTTTACCGCATCCCGTTGGGTTCTTCGGCCAATCCACAAAAAATGAAGACGGGTGCCCAACCAGGCTTCCTCTAAAATATCATAAAATTTGTTTGCCCTTACTCCACCCTGCGTCTCTTTAATATGAGAAATAACATTTCCCACGATGACGTTTGTGGTATAGAAATTATGCCCTCCATCCAGATAATACTTGAACTGTTCTTTGAAAACGGAATGGTTGGGATCTTCCTTATTGGAAAGAGCAATCAAGGCAATTCGATCGATAAATATTCTCATATCCTCACGCTCCTTTACTCAGAAAATTTGATGAGCTTATAAAGCGGGTTTTCACTGATGAGAATTTCAAGTCTGCGGGATTTGACCTTCTTAAGGGTAATTTCCAATTTATCACCACTCCGGAGATCCAGTTTTTCCCTGATTTCCACCGGTATTTCAATCGCATTGTCCTCCCGGACTTCAGTCATAAATGTGGTAAATTTCATAATTTTCCCCTCATTTTTATGAACGGGATAATTTATTTCGAAAAAATTCGACTGTGTTTTGAATACCTTCAGCTAATGGAACGGATGGTTTCCATTTTAATTCTTCTGCGATTAGTGCGCTATCCAGGACACTTCTTTTCTGCTCTCCGGGTTTTGCCTCACCATGTCTTTCCGGAACATTTCTGTCAGCAGACTTCACAATATTTGCAAATAGTTCGTTGACATTGGTTTCAATACCTGTTCCGATGTTGTAAACTGAATTATCACCATTGTTGAGAACCAGCTGATTCGCTATAACCACATCTCCCACATAGACATAATCCCGGGTCTGTAATCCATCGCCATTGATAATGGGTTGTCCTCCGGCCAAAATTCTTTCCGAAAATATTGCTACCACACCCGCCTCTCCATGGGGATTTTGCCTAGGTCCATAAACATTAGCATAACGCAGTACAGTATAATTTAGACCATAAGTAAGATGATAAAAATACAAATATTTTTCCGTGGTTAACTTGGTAATGCCGTAGGGGGATAAAGGCCTTAGAGAGTGTTTCTCATCTGCGGGAAAATAATCCTGTTCTCCGTAAATAGCTCCCCCGGTTGAGGCAAATATAAATTTCCGGATTTTATGTTGAGCACAATTTTGCAATAAATTCAGGCTGCCCAGCACATTGACCGCGGCATCGTAGATGGGATCGTCAACTGATTTGCGAACATCCATCTGTGCCGCATGATGATTAACAATCTCAGGTTTCTCTTTGTTGACTATTCGGGTTATCTTATCGGCATCACAGATATCCACCTGGTAAAATTTTGCCTTTTCCGGAATATTTTCTCGTTGACCGGTAACCAGATTATCCACAACAATAATCTCGTGACCCAGTTCCAGATATCGATCGGCAACATTCGAACCGATAAATCCTGCCCCACCGGTAATCAGAATCTTCATTCGCACTTTCTCCTCTTCAGATCCGTTTAACAGTTTTCAAATTAAGGCAAACAATTTTAGATTTATGTGATGAAATTCGAAATTTATCTGACTTCTTTATAAGAATTACTATTACAGGGCTTTTGCCGCAATATCCTTACGATAGTGCATTTTATCAAAATGAATATGGCCCAGGGTATCATATGCCTGTTTTACTGCCGTTTTTAAATCGGAACCGATACCGGTTACACCCAGCACCCGGCCGCCATTGGTCAGGATTTGATCATTCCGACGGACTGTCCCGGCATGGAAAACCAGAGCCTGATTTCCCGGTTGATCCAATCCTGCAATCACTTTACCCTTTTCGTAGGCATCCGGATAACCACCCGAAGCAGCAATAACGCACACCGCATGTTGTTTCTTCAATTGAATATCCTGATTAACTATTACACCTTGAACTGCCGATTGCAGGATTTCAACCAGATCGGTTTCCAGAAGGGGTAGTACTACCTGGGTTTCCGGATCACCAAAACGACAATTGAATTCTACCACTCTGGGTCCTTCAGGTGTAAGCATCAATCCGCAGTATAAAACACCCTTATAAATAATCCTCTCGGATGCTAATCCCTCCAGCACCGGTTCCACAACTTCAGACAAAGCTCTCTGATAATTTTGAGGACTTAAAAATGGCGTTGGAGCATAGCTCCCCATTCCACCGGTATTTTTCCCTCCATCTCCATTCAAAGCACGTTTAAAATCCTGGGCCGGGGATAAAACCTTGTAATCCTTGCCATCACTGATGACAAATAGGCTGGCTTCCTCACCATCCATGAATTCTTCAATCACAATTTGATTACCGGCATCCTTAAAAACATGGTTTACCAGCATGGAGCGAATAGCATCTGCCGCCTCATTTTTATCCGCACAGACAATACTGCCCTTTCCCGCCGCCAGACCATCTGCTTTGATCACAATTTTGCTTTCCGGTACTTTTTTCAGATAATCAAGTGCTTGGCTCGAATTTGAAAATACCGCATAATGGGCTGTGGGAATCCCATGGCGTTTCATAAAGTTTTTAGAAAATACTTTGCTACCTTCAAGTTGCGCCGCGGACCGCAGAGGTCCGAAGATGGGCAAATTTCTTGCTTCAAAATAACCTACAATTCCTTCTACTAGCGGTTGTTCCGGACCAACAACCGTCAGATCGATCTTAAATTTGTCCACAAAATCCACCAGAGCTGGAAAATCATTTAACGAAAGCTGATGACACTCTGCCAGTTGCTCAATACCAGCATTGCCTGGAATGCAATAGATTTTTTTTACCTGGGGAGATTGATTGATTTTCCATACCAGAGCGTGTTCCCGGCCACCGCCACCTAAAACAAGAATATTCATCACTACTCCTATGCTTTTTCCTGACGTTTTAGACGCTTTATGATGTATAATTCACGTTCAACTATCAACCGGGTATATTCATCATCCACTTTGCCCGCTTTGGATAACAGATCTTCCGATTCCTGCAGCTGTTTCGCCTCCCGCAGTACCCGAGCGTATCCTATATAAACCCAGGCCCTCTGAAATTCATCTTTGATATCCGACATCTGCTTGCTGAATTTATCATACACCGCTTTAGCCTGCTCTACCTTATTTTGCCTGAAATTTAACCGGGCTTCCAGATCATAAATTAAATAAACCAGATCTTTGTTCTGAATCGGTGTTGGATTCCTTTTAAGCAAAGCCAACAATTCATTTACTTCCTTTTCTGCCGGATTGAAATTAGCAGTAAAAATATCATTCTCTGCCAGGACATACTTGATGGAGATAGAATCTATGGGATGATCCACAAACAGGCGGGAGCTATTGTACCAATACTGCATATCTTTGTTATTATATATCATACGTAAATAATATTCCGCCGCTATTTTATCCCCATTAATTGCTCCCAATAGCCCTTTATAATAAGCCAAGGCTGCCTGATAAAACCGCGATTTCCGTAGACTACTATCCAGCAGCAAATTAAAATAGGGTTCGGCTTTATCAAATTCATTCAGGCGGAAGTAACAAACTCCCAGATTATAGTACTTCATAACGGTTATCTGTGGCAACTTATCGGTAAAAATATCCGGTACTTGCCGGAAATAGGAAATCGCAGATGTTACCTGCCCATTACGCCGGTAATGGTAGCCAATCAACAAGGTAACCGCTGGATTCCGGGGAAACTCTTGCTTTAACTTGCGGAAAATGGCTAATCCCTCGGATTGTTCCCCTTCCAGGAAATAACGTAAGGCGGCATAGGAAAATTCAGCTTCCACCCGGAAATACTTGCCTTTGTGAGCAGTTAGTAAAATTTCCCGAATGCCCTTTTCCCGGTCGCCTTCAAATCCAAGTATTTTGGCCACGAATTTGACCACACCAGGCAACAAGTCAACATAGTAGTGAAATATCCCTAGTCCGATATAGGCATCATAATAGGTGGAATCCAACTTCACCGCATCCTGCAGGAAATTTTTGCCTTTTCTTCCATGGATATAGGCATTGATATAACTTTTATTCAGAACATGATATATTCCCATAATGCCATGGGAAACACCTAAATAGTACATGGCTTCGGGCGTATCACCAACCTCTTTCCGATATGCCTCGGATAGTTTTATTGATTTATCTACTGTGGTATGTAATAAGGAATCTATTTTACCGTTGGACTTATCCTGGGAAAAGTAAATGGTGGTTATATAGGCTTCGTAAAAATATCCCTGGGGCAAATCAGGGTATTTTTTCTGCACATCTTGAAAAATGGTAAGGGCACTATCCAGGTCAAAATTATAGATCGCTCTTTTCCCTTCCCGGATCATCAGATCAAGCTGCTTATCAGCATCACCGGCCAAGCTCGCCGAAGATAAGCACAAAATCAGTAATACTGATACATATAGAATTCCTGGAAGTGCTTTCAAGTAAGACTGCCTTTTAATTTACGGATCTGATCGCGTAGTTTTGCTGCTCTTTCAAATTCCAGATTTTCTGCCGCAGTTTGCATCTCTTTTTCCAACTGTTCGACAAGTTCCTGACCGGTGAGTTTATCCATATAATCAAATTCCCTGACCGCTTTTTTGGTTTTATAGCGACCGCTCATATCAGCCACCGATGTCGTTTTCATAATCTCATCAACCGTCTTATAGATCGTTTGGGGCATAATACCATGGGCTTTGTTATAAGCCAGCTGTTTCTTTCGCCGACGGCGAGTCTCGTCGATTGTCTTCTGCATGGACCGGGTAACAATATCCCCGTAAAATATAACCTTACCATTAACATTCCGGGCAGCCCTCCCGGATATCTGCAATAGGGCGACTTCCGACCGCAGAAAACCTTCCTTGTCCGCATCCAGGATGGCCACCAGAGAGACTTCCGGAAGATCAAGACCCTCCCGCAGAAGATTAATGCCAATCAGGACATCAAATTCGGACAACCGCAAATCCCGCAGAATATCCACCCTTTCCAATGAATCGATTTCCGAATGCAGATACTGGGCCCGGATATTCAAATTCTGAAGATAATCCGTTAAATCCTCGGCCATACGTTTGGTGAGGGTAAGCACCAGTACCCGCTCCTTCTTTTCAACTCTTTGCCGGATTTCTTCAATCAAATCATCAATCTGACCCTTGGTGGGCCTCACTTCAATTTCCGGATCGATGAGCCCGGTTGGCCGGATTATCTGATCCACCACCACGCCGTTACTTCTTTCGATTTCAAATTCGGACGGTGTGGCAGATACAAAAATAACCTGCTTCATTTTTTCCATAAATTCATCAAATTTCAGGGGCCGGTTATCCAGGGCGCTGGGTAATCTGAATCCGAAATCCACCAGCGTTTTTTTACGGGAATAATCCCCGTTATACATAGAATGGAGTTGGGGAATGGTTTGATGAGATTCATCGATAATGCAGAGAAAATCATCGGGAAAAAAATCAATCAGTGTGTACGGCGGTTCTCCCGGAGCTCGACCGGAAATGTGTCTGGAATAATTTTCGATCCCCGAACAATAACCGATTTCCTGTATCATCTCCAGATCGAAATTAGTTCGCTGTTCCAAACGCTGCGCTTCCAACAGCTTGCCTTCTTTTCGTAAATTTTCGAGAGTTGCCTTGAGTTCAGCTTTGATGGAATGCATGGCGCGCTCCATTTTCTCACGGGTGGTCACATAATGACTGGCGGGGAAAATCATCACCTGATCGACCTCGTCCAGGATCTCACCGGTAAGCACATCAATATAGCTGATATTTTCGATATCATCACCAAATGTATCGATGCGAATAGCGTATTTCTCATAGGCCGGGTAGATCTCGATAACATCGCCCCTCACCCGGAAGGTACCACGCCCCGGACTCATATCATTCCGGGTATAATGGATGTCGATAAGTTCATGAAAAATTTTAAAACGATTGAATTGTTCACCTTTTTTAATCAATACTACCATGTCTCGATAATCTTCGGGAGAACCAATACCATAAATGCAGGAGACACTGGCAACGATAATCACGTCCCGCCGGGACATCACCGAAGCTGATGCTTTTAGTCGCAATCTTTCAATTTCATCATTTATCGAACTGTCTTTTTCAATGTAGGTGTCGGTTTGCGGAACGTAGGCTTCCGGCTGATAATAATCGAAATAACTGATAAAGTATTCCACCGCATTATCGGGAAAAAATTGTTTAAACTCCCCATAGAGCTGTGCAGCCAGCGTTTTGTTGTGGGAAATGATCAGGGTCGGCTTTTTCGCCCGCTCAATCAGGTTGGCCATGGTAAAGGTTTTACCGCTCCCGGTAACGCCCAGAAGGGTCTGGAACTTCTGGTTCTCGACGATACCTTTTACCAACTGTTCAATTGCTTCAGGTTGATCACCAGTGGGTTTATATTTGGAAACCAGTTTAAAATCGGTCATCATTTTCTCTTTTCAAATCTCGTAAATTTAGAGCGTCAGTGCAAACAAAACAAGCTTTAGCTGTGAAATCATTTCGTCAAAAATAACTTATTTTAATAGCCCTGATTTAAAAAAAGTTCATTGCAATTGTTAACTGTAACTGATAAAATAGACATTATGTTCAGTTTGATTTAGATATTAAAATGGAACCAAAAAGATAAGCCATTTCCCGGAAATCTATGGAAGAAACAGATAAACAGTTTAATCATATCCAACATTATCAATTGGATGGCGAATATTACGATTTCTTTGCCCCGGACAAATTTATGCTTCAGGAGATCCGAAGGCGATATCAGGAATTTTTCCACCTTTCTCAGCCGAAGAAATCGGACAGAATCCTAGAGATAGGCAGTGGAGGTGGCTTTGCTCTTGAATCTTTGTCAGATATAGGACCAGGATACTTTCCCTTAGATATTCCTTTGGGAAATTTAAAAAAAATTAAAGATAAGGCAACTATTCCGATTTTCCCTGTTTGTGCGGATGGCTATTCTCTGCCCTTTCAATCCGGGGTCCATGATCTGGTTATTATGTCCGAGGTACTGGAACATATTGCGGAACCATTACCGGTACTTCAGGAAATTCAGCGGGTTTTGAAAAAAGATGGGATTTATATCGTTTCTGTTCCCTATAAGGAAAAAATATCCTATCAGATTTGCGTCCATTGTAATAAACCGACCCCTACTCACTCCCATTTTCATTCTTTTGATGAAACCAAGCTGGCCGAATTGATTAGATCTGCAGGCATGGAACCCGAAAAATTTGCCAAAAACTGCAACAAAGTACCGAATCGTCTGCACTTTAACCTGCTCCTAAAAAACTTACCCTTCACTTCCTGGAAGCTGATGGACAGAATTTTTAATCTGCTGATTGATAAACCTACCTCCCTGATTCTGATCAGCCGTAAAGCTTAACTTGCATCGTAACAATTTTCAATCCTTCCAGATCGCTAAAGCTGCTCCAATTATTCTTTTCCAGTCCTCCAATCAAATCACAATTTGTCAACCAGATACCACCGTTTGAAATTTTGATCTGAATTATGTAACTTACCACGAGGTTGTTCAATGAAAATCTTCAAGTCCATTTTACTGGTTATTACTATCCTGCTGTTTTTAATGCTGATCCTGATCGGCAGTTGGGCCATCTGGGAACATCATCGCAACCCAATAAAGGCCATCGATATGGATCCCGGAAAGGTCACTCTGACGTCAGATAGTATACTCACCTCAAATCTGCTTTCCACCTACCGGAAGATTATTCTGAGCACAGAACGCATCGGTAAGATAGAAGCGCTTATCAGCCAACCGGCTGAAACTCCACCACGAGGATTACCGGTAGTAATTATTTTAGGTGGTCTGGAAATCGGCATTCAAAATTTTCAGCTGATTCCGAATCCTGGAAATAATGTTATCATTATTTACAGATACCCTTACAGTCCTCGGTACTGGTATGATGGTGCGGCGGTCAACCAAATCCCGATCATCCGACGATCTGTATTAAGCGTACCAAGCCAGGTTGTGACGCTCAAGAAATGGGTTGATCAGCAAATCTGGACAGATGAGGAGCGAACCTGCATTATCGGTTATAGCTTTGGGGCGATGTTCATTCCCTCGGTTTACCATCTTGCTGCCTATAAAAAAGTAAGTTTACAACCGGGCGTCATCGCCTATGCAGGGGCTGATATTTTTGATCTGCTCAAAACCAACCTGAAAAATCTTTCCCAGCCCTTTCGAACGATGGTGGTCTGGATTGCTACTACCGCTATTTACCCGGTTGAACCGGCTTTACATTTACCACATATGAATAATGAATTCCTGATTATCAATGGGACAAAAGATCATCAGGTTTCAGAATACAGCTGGAGAAAACTGCATCAATTAATTCCTGAGCCTAAAACAATTATCATACTGGATGAGGGGCATATGCATCCAAACAAGCCTGAACTGACCATGAAACTGGTGCAGATCAGTCAAAAATGGCTATTTGAAAAAGGAGTCATAAATCCCTGATAGAATTATTAATTCAATAATTGAAGGTTGATAACCACTAAAAATCAGCAGGAGGTACCAAAATGGCGGAACATCCTTTAAGCACTTTAAGAAAGTTGGATCCGGTAATAATGGATCATCTGGAAAAAACAAATGACCTTATTTACGGGGAAGGGGTCCTACCCAAAAAATACAAATATCTGATGGCTATGGCATTCGATGCAGCCCACGGGGCAATTAATGGTGTAAAATCCCTGGCACAATCTGCCATACGGGAAGGCGCCAGTAAGGAAGAGATCGCTGAGACTTTGAGGGTAGCTTTTCATCTGTGTGGTGTGGGTAGTTTGTATGTTGGTTCGCAGGGACTAAAGGATATTATTTAATATTATTGCGGTAATTTTCGACTCATCAGACTGAGAGTTCTAGAGCATGAACATTTGAAAGTGCTTTAAAAGAAAAAACCCTCTGAAGTCTATCAGAGGGTTTTCAAATATTATAAGTATAAATCAACTTAACGTAATAAGTTATCCAACCGATTTACCAGCTCTCTGGCGGTCGGTTCGCTGGTAGATTTCAGGTTTACCATAAAAATATCGTAATTCCCATTCTGATTCGATTGATATGCAACTAAGGTCCCATCTGGGGAATAGGCAGGATTGGTATTCTGGGCCGGACTGAAGGTTAATCTTTCCAGATTACTTCCGTCCACATTTGCCTGATAAATGTCATAACTTCCGCCCTGATCGCTGAAAAAAACAAAGTGAATTGAATCCGGAGAAACAAACGGGTTAACCTCGTTGGATTCAGGCGTACCCAGCACAGTCATCGGGAGGGTACCGTCTGCTTTCATAACAAAAATATCATAAGTGCCGTTCCGGTTGGAATGGAAGAAAACCTTGCTATCGTCCACACTAAAGCATCCGCCCCCATCGTTGCTGTCATCATCGGTAAGTCGCAGATGAAAATCGCCATCACTTTCCATCTTATAAACATCGCTATGTTTTTCGGTATATGGAACACTGCGAAGATCACTGCGTTCCGAGACAAATATAATAAAATTACCATTATGGCTGTATCTTGGCAGCCAGTCGTCGGCAATGGATTCAGTCAGATTTTTGGTAAATCCGGTTTGAAAATCCATCAGATAAATTTCCCGGACTTTAAACTTATCGTCAATCGGACGGCGGTCGTCGGCATTGGAGGTATAAACCATCTGCTTTCCATCCGGGCTGATAAAAGGCAATTCTTCATCAGCACTGGTCTGGAGTACCATCCGGGTTTCACCACTGGCCAGATCCCTTTCGGCAATATCCCAGTTCCCGCTTTCATTGGTTTGGTAGTAGATTTTACTGCCATCCGGCGAAAATACCGGAAAGGCTTCATCTGCCTTGGAGCTGGTGATCTGCTGAATGCTGTATTTGCCACCAAGATAGTTCGATACCTGGGAGGCGTAGCGGGTTCCGCCGGATGAATTCAAGGCATCGCGGAATGCCTTATAAGCTATCATGGTCTCCCCCCGCCGCATCATCATCTCACCGTACTCAAACTGGACATCCGGCTCGTTGGCATTTGTCTCAATAATGCTCTGCATCACCTGAATGGCTTTATCCGGCATATCGAGGGCCAGATATTCCTTATAAAGTTCCTTTTTGGCATCGATATCAGACGGATTTTTAGCGGTATATTTCTCCAGGTAGGTCACTCTTTCCTGAGGAGATAATTTGTTGTACTCTTCCGGAGTCAGTTTTTTCACTCCACCGCACTGAATCAGCATTGCTAACAGTGAGCCCAAGATCAAGATCGAGATCAGTTTTTTCATTCAATCCCCTCCGAAATTATGTACGTTTGCAATATAATCATTATATTCAATTTATCACAATTTAAATTTATCTCAACCAGAGTCCTTCAATTGACTGATCCGCTTCTGTGCTTCCCGTTTCAGGTCCACCAGAATACCCGGTCGATCCACGATTTCCTGATACATCCGGATGGCATCATCTCTCCGGCCCAATTTCTCGTATGACTGACCTGAATAATATAGGGCACTGGCTTCCCACTGTAATTTTGTCTGCTTGGAAAGCAGGGGAATTTTCACAAATTCCCGGATAGCACTTTCATATTGCCCAGAATTAAAATAGGCCTCTCCGATATAGAATTGAATTTCCGGTTCCTGATCACTATTCGCCTCAAATTTCAGATTGCGCAGATAATCCACCGCTTCCGAAAAGCGGTTCAGATTGATCAAAGCAGAACCAATGATAATCTTTTTATCCATGGCATCCTGGGCATCCGGAAATTCCTTCACATAAGTTCTGGCTTCGTTCAGCGCTCCATCCCACAAACCCAGATCGCGATAAACCACAATCAGATTGGACAATGCCAGCTTGTGGGTTTCCGGATCTTTTGCTTCCGCAACTCCCCGTTGAAATGCATTCACCGCCATTTCCCGTTTTTCCGCCCGGTAATATAGACCGCCAAGTGTAACAAAGATATTGGCTTTTAATGAGCTGTTGGGATACCTTTCGGCAAATTTGGATAATATATCCTGCGCTTTCTCCACCTTGTTGGTCGTGGCATAGGTAAGTCCTAAATAGTACTCCCCATCATCGGCATAATCAGTCTTTTCATATTTATTCGCAACTTTATCAAATCTTTTAATTGCCGCATTATAATTTTTATTTTTGTAATAATATTTACCAATTTCAAATTCAAAGCTGGCCAGGAAATTATCCAGATCGGGATTTTTCCGGTAATCTTTTTTGAACTGTGAAACTTTGGAATCAAAAAGTTTTAATTGTCCCTGATTGATCAGGCAAATCATTTCATTGGCTCTAAATTGAATTTGCTGCTCGGTGTCCGGTGTATTTGCAATTAACTGACTATAATACTTCTGGGCATTTTCAAAATCGCTACGTTCAAAGTAAATATCGGCTGTTTTGGATAGAGCTTGAATGAAAAATGGGGAAGTACTGTTGCGGGCAATGAGCTGCAGATGCAGCAGCGCAGCATCCTGATCTCCCGAGGCGGAGGCCATTTCTGCCAGGAGGAACAATGATTCATCGTTATAGGTGTTATCTGTAGTGTAGTACAAATAATTGATCAATTCTCTCCGGGCAAGATCATCCTTTTGCATATTGTAGTATGCTTTACCAGCATAGAAATAGAAAACCGGTTCCTGAATTTCATTCAGCTGTCTTAACAGAATATCTTCACTGGTGTGATTCTGAATGAAAGGTTTAGTGTACTCAATCACCGCATCATTCTTACCCGCCATTAAATATACTTCGGGAATTCGGTTAAGTGCGGCGTGGGCCGCCGGAGAATAATCGTATTCCTTCCGCAAACGTGCCCAGAATTGAGCGGCCTCTTCATAGTTTCCTTCATTTTCCCGGATTTTCGCCAACAAACCAAAGGCATTTGCCCGCAAGGGATGAGTATCTATTTTAAGCAAAAATTCCTTCAAGATCCCTGCCGCATTTTCAATATCATTTTTCTCATAGTAGATTTTTGCTATTTCATAATAGGCATTTCCTGCCAGCATAGGATCCTGAACATTCTTGGAACCTTCCAGTTGCTGCAGGGCAAGTTTGGTTTGGCCGGTTTGCTGATATAAATCTGCCAGATAAAAACTGGCCTGCTCCAGGTATTTCGATTTCGGATAAGTGGTTTTAAAATGTACCCAAAATTGAATCTTTTTATCCGTTGGAATATTTTCCTGCCCGGAATTTTGTATGGTTTCTTTTAAAAAAGTAAAAGCAAGGCTATCCTTATTTGGAACGCTGTTTACATAATTCATGGCTTTTTTAAGTGACTCGTGGGCGAGGGCGTTTTCATTAGTATTGTCCTGGTTAAAAAATGCTTTATACCGGGAGAGCTTCAAATAACTCTCGCCTAATAGATGGTATGCTTCCCCTAAAGTAGTCGAATCATTACTGCTCTGAATAATTTGATTACCGGTCTGGATGGCTTCAGAAAAATCCTTTAGATCGTGCAGGTAAATTCTCGCCAGCTCCAGTTGCAGTTGTGCCGCATTTTCCCCGGTCAGCATCCTTCCCATCAGTCGGGCCAGTTTATTGACTCCCAGATTCTGGCCCACATTAAAGAAATCGCTTATGATGCTGGCGTAAGTCTTTGCCGAATCGTATTTGGCGGAACAGTAATAATCGTTGATTACTTCCTGAAAATATCGTGCTGCGTTTGGATAATCCTTTTGCCGGAAGTAAAATTTGCCAAGTTGAAAAACCAGATCATCCCGGTAATCGTATTTCGGTACCTTCTGCAGAATTTCCTGATAGACATTTTCTGCCAGCCTTTCTTTTCCATTGGCAATGGCTGCTTGGAAAAGATCACTCAAAATCGCTCCCAGGGCCGGATCATCCGGGTGAGCGGAAACATATTCCTTTAAAGCGCCATACCCCTGATCAAATGCACCGGATTTGAGGTAGCTGTATCCCAACTGTTTTTCGGCGGTGGAAAGATATTCCGCACCGGCACTTTTTAATTTATCCTCATTCAACAAATTTTTGAAATATGTCTGGCTTTGATTAAATTTACCTTCTTTCTGGTAAATATTCGCCAGATAGAATGTGATTCTCGACTGCACTGAATCGGATAATGCCGCAGATTGAACATCCTCCAGTGCTTTCCGGGCAGAGAAGTAGTCTTCCTGAAAATAATAAATGGCAGCCAGGGTCAGTTTAATATCCGCCTTTTGCCGTTGACTTTTAAATTGGCCGGAATTGGCATTTATCAATTTAATGGCGGTATCGTAATTCCGGGAGAGAGCCAGCAATTCACTGTTTTTTATCAGAGCCTCAAAGGCGGCACTGGTGGTTTTATATTTGTTCAGCACCGTTTCAAACTGCTCCCGGGCACGGGACATTTGACCCAGCTTAAAGTAAAATTTACCCAATCCCAAATAAGCTTTGGCCTGAACATCGGTATCTGCCCCGGATTTCAGCACTTTATCAAATTCCTTGTAGGCCTGATCGAAATTCCCCTTTTCCATTTGCAGGCTAGCATATAGTAAACGTCCGTCGGGATAATTCGAGCTTTCCGGATAACGATCCAGAAAATCCTGCAGTACCAGTTCCGCTTTATCATACGCCCGGATGCGAAAATAAATTTGTGCCGCATTGAATAGCGCCTCAGGGGCATTGGGATCCTTCGGGTATAATACTTTAACCGTTTCATAGGCCCGGGCGGCATCTTCCATTTTTCCCAGTTTTTCATAGGACTGACCGACCTTTAGCCAGGCCTCTGGAGCTCTTTTATTATCAGGAAAACTCACCGCCATGGATTGAAATTCAACCCGGGCGTTTTCGTAATCTTTCACATTGAACAGCGACAGACCCAGATAATACTTGGCGTCGGGCAATTGCTCGCTCTCCGGATATTTGTTGACAAACAAACTAAACTGTTGCGCAGCGATGTCAAAAAATCCTTCATTATATAATTTTAAAGCATAGGAAAAATCATCGCTCTCTCCGTAACGCTGGCTAAAACCCGGTGCTACCAGGAGGACGATCATAAAAACAATAACTAATTTCTTGGACATATTGTTTACTCCAAATTCTCTCGTATGGTTAAATGCGCGTACTCGGCAATCAATTTCTTCAGGGACCTGTTTTCGAAGCGGATGGTTAGTTTTGTCCCAAGATTGCTCATTTCCACTCCCAAAACCTGTCCCTTTCCAAAAACCTCATGTTCCACATATTGCCCGATTTTAAAATCGCTGGATTCATCCGGTAATCTTTCCAGAACAGAAGTCTGATCACTTTGACCGCGGCTTTTGCGTTTGCGCGCCGGTTTATCATACTGGTAGGAATAATCCTGTCGCAAAGTATGCTCCTTCAGAAGATTTTTGGGAAGTTCCAGCATAAACCGTGAGGGCATTGACCGAAAACTGCCTCCGTAGTCACCCTGGCCAAAGCGGTGACGGGTTTGGGCATACAGCAGATACAATTTCTCCTTGGCTCTGGTCATACCCACATAAAATAAACGACGTTCCTCTTCCAGATCATCCGGATCGTTATAATTTCGGCTTAATGGGAATAGGCCATCCTCCAAACCACAAATGATAACTATAGGAAATTCCAATCCTTTGGCACTGTGCAAGGTCATCAGGGTGACAGAGGGCTTATCCGGATCCCAGCGATCGATGTCAGTGACCAGGGAAACTTCATCCAGATAATCCTGCAGACTATCCTGTTTTGGATGACCGGCCACAAATATTTCCACACTGTTTAACAATTCATTGATGTTCTCCAAGCGGGTTTCATCTTCAACCAACCGGGTATTCTCATAAATTTTTCGTAATCCAAAGTTCTTGATCACTTTTTCCGTGATTTGATAAGCATTCAGTTTATCCAGTTGTTCACGCAATTCTTCAATTGATCTATAAAATTGATCAATTCGTTTTTGGGTTCCCGATCCAATCTCTTCAATTTCATCGATGCGGGAGATACATTCATACAGGGTATGTTTGTTCTGAAAAGCAAAATGGTTCAAAGCATCCAGACTTACTTTACCAATACCGCGGGTGGGAAAATTTATAATCCGCTGCAGACTTATGGAATCGCTGGGATTTACCAGTAATTTTAAGTAGGCCAGAATATCCTTGATCTCTTTTCGTTCATAAAACTTGACCCCACCGACAATGGAATAGGGTATGGCATTCCGGCGTAATTGCTCCTCCAGCGCCCGGGATTGGGCATTGGTACGATACAGAATCACAAATTCATTCAACGAATAGTGACTGCTGATTGATTCTTCCCGAATAATGCTGACCACAGATGCGGCTTCGTGGGTCTCATCCCGGGTTTGCCACAGTTGCAGGATATCTCCCTCACCCTTTTCGCTCCATAAATTTTTACCGATTCGGTTCAAATTATTGGCCACAACGGCATTGGCTGCACTTAGGATGGTCTGGGTGGACCGATAGTTCTGTTCCAGTCGTATTACTTTGCTATTCGGATAGTCCTTTTCAAAATTGAGAATATTGCCAATGTCAGCTCCCCGCCAGCGGTAAATACTTTGATCCTCATCCCCCACCACACAAAGATTATGATGGGCTTTGGCCAGCAACTTTACCCAGTAATATTGCGCCTTGTTGGTATCCTGGTATTCATCAATCAATATATATTTAAAGCGGTTCTGGTATTTCGCCAGTATCTCCGGATGAGCAGTAAATATTTCGATCGGTTTCACAATCAGGTCGTCAAAGTCCATGGCATTATTCCGGCGCAAGGCTACTTCATATTCCCAGAAAACTTTTGCTACCATTTTTGAGCGGAAATCGTTAGCTGATTTCTCAAATTCTTGCGCACCCTTTAACTTGTTTTTGGCATCGCTGATAGTATACTGTATCTGGCGGGGTGTTATAGATTCCCGATTGATATTCAGATACTCCATGATCCGTTTTATCTGGTTTTCCTGATCGTCGGTATCATATATAGTGAAATTTGATTGGTAACCGGCATGCTTCGCTTCCTGATGCAATATCCTGGCCGAGATGGAATGAAAAGTACCTATCCACAGCCTCTGTACCGGCATATTCAGCAAAGACTCAATCCGTCTCTTCATCTCTCCCGCAGCCTTATTGGTAAAAGTAACCGCAAGAATTTCCTGCGGTTTGGCTAGTCCCTTTTCAATAATGTAGGCAATACGGTGAGTGAGTACGCGGGTTTTGCCACTGCCTGCGCCTGCCAGAACCAGCAACGGACCTTTCACCTGTTTTACAGCTTTCTGTTGCGGAGGATTAAGGGATGTTAAGAGAGCAGATGTATCCATAAAAAAGTTACATTTCAATTTTGACGATTCAGCGCTAAATATAGAAATCAAATTAGCTTATTAAAAGGTTTTTGTGCTTTTTGAAGGGGTGAATTGGAGAAATATTAAAGCTAAAAAGCAGATCAAAAGATTAATATTATTGTGATCCGCCTTGGTGTTAATAAGCCAATAAATCATTTGCTGATAAAAGTGTAAACTTTTTGCCTCCAGTTTCAGGTCAATATTGTGGCATCACAAAAAATGAAAAATAGTATTAAGAGTTAATCATACCTTACAAATACTATTTTGAATGCGCCTGAGGGTCCATATAACCATACTTAAATGGACAGTATAACTTCTTCAAACTATCTCGTAGTTATGACCACGTGAATGAATCATCCAGTCGTCTTTGCTTTTCTCAAACTCCAGGTATAAACAAGCATACTCCCCAACCCGAAAGAAACCACCAGTAATTTGCTCAGGAAGCCGATAAATGGAATCCGGGCCACCAAAATGATGATGATTAAACCAATGATGAATGCCCAGATCAAACTTAATTGAGTTTTATCCTCCCGGATGAGAGCAAGAAGATAATGCCCGATAAATATGCCACTGATTACTGCGCTCAGATAGATGGCAATCAGATACAGCGCCAGCAGGATCAGGGCAACCGGAATGGTGAAGACAAGCACCAGTAAAACAATAATGACAATGGGAATAACAATCAGAAACAGAAAACCAAATCCAAGGTTTTTCCAAAAATTGCTCCCGGCAAAAGAGATGACATTCCGGACAAAGTTTTTAAACAGCACCGAGAGTAGTATGCCGGCTATCAATAAGGCAAAGAAGGACCAGTAAAAACTGAAAGTTGTGAAAAATGGATGTTTCTTTTGAATTGTAATTTCCACGTCGGCCGGAATCTTACCCGCCTTCTCCGGATTCAGGGGATGAGCCAGTTTCAATTTGGTACCCTGTGGTGCCTGATATTTTTCACCAAATACCACCTCCCCCGCTTCCAGATTTACTTTTTTACCGATCTGACCATTTAGCAGCATTTTTCCGCCACCACCGCGCAGCCAGCCATCAATTTTGCCGCCATCCAATTGAAAGTCACCCGCACCAGTAAAAACATTGCCATGAATGTGAGCATTGCCGGTAATCCTCACTGCCTGGCCAAAGGCCAGTACATCACCACCAACTTCCCCATCGATCTCAATATATTGACTGAATCCGATAACCATATCCGCTACTTTACCGCTAATGAGTATAGCACGTGCGCCAGCCACTACATCATCATCTACCTCGCCGGTCACCGATATTCTCTCGGCCCCGGCAAATAAATCCCCCTCAAGATAACCATCCACATCCACATGACGGGAACCAGCAAACAGATCAGTATCGAGGGTATCCCCGGAACTGACCCGAACCGAATTTGCCCCGATATATTCCGCTGCGACCAACCCAAATACAGAAATCAGCGAAAGCATTAAAACCGTAATAAAATATCGCATGGGAAATCCTTTCTTTATTGTAAGGCGGTAAAACAGTTATTGCAGAAGATAAATAATTCAGGACATGGATGCCAGAATTTCCGGGATATTTTTAGAAAAAGCTATTAAGGCCCCGGCGATTCAAAGGTCCCTTTACCTCAAACCCACAGGTTAATTCCTGAACCCAGGTTGGTATCATAATATGATTACTCTTTCGTCACAAAGCTGAAGGTATAAGGTTCCTTAAGATTGCCACCGTAATAATCTTTTAAACTGGTATCAATAGTTACCGTATACTCGGTATTGGCCACTAGGCTATCTGGAAGCAGTCTGAATGCAGTGTAACCAAGGCCTGAATTGGTGTCAATTTCGTAATCTAATAGAGGATTAATGGTCACTGCGTTTTGGATCGTACCCTCATCCAGTAAATTGTTCATATCAATAATGATATAAGAATAGACATGAACAAAATGTTGTTTATCATAGGGCGAAGTGTATGCCACTTTTAGTGGTTCAGTTTTAAAGGAAAAAGTTGTATCGGCCTGCAGATAATTACCATTGATATCCTGTAACTCTTTGTGAATCGTTAAGTTGAATGTGGTATCCGGTATCCAGGATAAGACAGGGACAATTACTTGAGATAGTCGAACATAAGCCTGTGCTCTCAGTTCTACAGACGGCTCAAGAGTCATTTTATTGAGTAAATCAATTAAGTTTACATCATTATTGAATGTCAGATAAATAGGTGCATCTGAATCCATTACGTAACGTAGTTCAAAATTCGTTAATTTAAAATACTCGGTGGTGAAAGATGCAGTGTATGAAAATTCCAACGGTTCACCGCCAATGGTTTGTGCAGTGGAATCGAGGGTAAAATGATATTCGGTTCCTAGCTTAAAATCACCGGAGATATATACATAATAGGTATACCGTGGATTTGGAGAGGATTCTTCGAATTCCAGATTTGTAACTTGAGGATCAATAGTAAAGGCATTCTGAATCGTTGCTAAAATCATAGGCGTTTCAAATTCCATCATGATAATCCTCGAAGAAGTTACTGAAACCTCGATCTGACCATTAAATGGATAAGCGTAACTCAGCGGATAAGGATATCGGGATAGTTCGATCACACCAAGATCATATCCTTCACCTTCTTCCACCCGCACCTGATCGAATTCCCTGGTACCATAATTTGAAGCCCCAACTCGTACCCGATAGGTTCCAGCATTTATATCTCTGAATTTAAAATACCCTTCGGCATCGGCCTGGGTTTGCTTAATCATACTCCCCTGATATAATTCGGCAGTGGCGCCAATATTACTGGGCAGAATCTGTCCGGCAATACTGCCCGGTTCTTTCTCAATCTGAACGGTAATGTCATCCTGGCAGGAGAGTAAAAATGTGGCGATGATAATACACCAAAAAAATTGTTTCATAGCTCCATACCTCCATAAATTAAGATTACTATTTCAACCTTCTATAAGATTAAAAAAGTGATGCATTCAAATACGATCTATATCTATCTATAAAAGAAATTGGCATTTTTAGCAGATTTATTTAATCAACAACATTTTGATAATCCTGATCCGAAATGCTTCCAAACGACAATAATATATTCCCGAAGGTAAATTTGAAGCGTCAAAATTTAATTCATACAATCCCTTTTCCTGATATTGATCCCGTAACACTTTTATTTGCCTACCCAAGACGTCAAAAATTGAAATTTTAACGTGATGAAAAGCATACAATTCATAGACGATATTGGTGGTTGCATTAAATGGATTGGGAAAATTCTGATATAATACATCATCCGTGACAGGAGGGAAGAAGAGTTCCTCATCAAAATTAATCCGATCCAAGAGTTGTACATTTGCCCAGATATCGTATCCGGTGCCCCCGTTTCTGGTACTTTGGTAGGTAAACAGGAGTTTATCTTCAAATATTCTCGTATCATTTATTTTGTAATAGGTGGTCCAATTGTTTTCATCTGCACCAAAAGTATGCAATAAGTATGGGTGAATTGACCTTCTATTATCATTAAAATAATATCCATAGACTAATTTACCAGAATTCCAGGTTATAAAACTTTTATGATTTTGAAGCTTAACTATTTGTGGCTTATTGGCATTGTTACTGCCAATATAAAAATAATTTTTAAAGACGGATGATTTATCTGAAGGATAATTTCTATTAATATAGATACTACTATTATAATACCAGGACACAACATATTCCTCTTCATCATTCAGATAATTAGCCATATAGGGAATACCACTGCTTGGACAAACATTATATTTTATTGTTCCGTAATCCAATTTTCCGGTTTTATCAAAAATAATTTCAAAGAGCCTGTCATCAAATTCGTTTAATTCTCTATTAAAAAAACACCAGGAGACCAGAACTTCCAGTTCATTATTAATTGATAATTCAAAAGGACGACGGTCAACATTTTTGGCATAATCAATAATTCTTTTTTCCTCGGATAGTGGAACCAGGTCTTGGTTAAATAATCTCAGGTAAGCATAATCCACTGAGAAACTATATTCATACCAACAAAGTAAAATCTCATCTTGCTGATTTGCGTTCAATCTGACATCATATTGGTAATAGCCGTCCTTCACCAAAACATTGCCATTAATTTTCTGACCGTCATTATCGATCTTTTGAAGAAGAATTTTGCGATCATAGGCAGCCCAGGCAGTGAATGCGATGACGAACGAGCCATCTGATAAAGCCGCGATGTCAATTTTTCGGGGATAATAATTGTGATACAAAGTATCATTTACCTGAATATTGGGTCCGACCGGCTGGTAATACCTATCGAAGACTTGAGCAAACAAATCATAACCCTCAAAACGATGATCCTCCCAGGCAACAATAAAACCTCCCTGCGGGTTAAAACAAG
>CAYVKM010000031.1:0-37207 GCA_964452045.1 uncultured Calditrichaceae bacterium | reverse complement strand
ATGCAACTCGTCTCAGGTACCAACCTGTGGTATCGGACCGATGTCTTTGAAGCGGACGCCCGACTGGATTACAAATTTGTTTTAAATGGGAATAATTGGATACTCGATCCTTTGAATCCACGTACGGTTAGCGGAGGATACGGGCCAAACTCGGAACTTCGGATGCCAGATTATATACCAGCACCCGAGATTGAATATTACCCGAATATCGATCATGGGACGATTGAAGATACCATTTTTTACAGTACTAACCTGT
Source organism: uncultured Calditrichaceae bacterium (assembly GCA_964452045.1). Classification (GTDB taxonomy): domain Bacteria; phylum Calditrichota; class Calditrichia; order RBG-13-44-9; family RBG-13-44-9; genus CAYVKM01. Next base: position 36,951 of record CAYVKM010000031.1, on the reverse strand, counting down.
CCAACAGCCGGCAAATTAGAGTCTACCTTCCACCTCAATATACAACCACAGGCGATAGCTTTCCGGTAATGTTATTCCACGACGGCTCGGATTATCTGACCCTTGGTTTTGCCAAGAATGTGATCGACTATCTCATCTGGGAGCAACGGATCGAGCCGATCATTGCTCTGTTTGTGCCGCCGGTCAATCGGACCCAGGAATATGCCGGCAATCTGAAAACACCCTTCACCAATTTTATCGTGCAGGAGGTATTCCCCTGGCTGGATGGAAAGTATCGCACCCGGACGGATCCTAACTCCCGGGCAACTTTGGGATCTTCCAATGGGGGCAATATTTCCTTATGGCTGGGTTTGCAGCATCCGGAATTTTTTGGAAATATCGCAGCTCAATCCAGCAATGTGCAGGATACTATTGCCAATGGATTCCAGAATGGTCCATTTCTGAATTTGAAATTTTATCTGGACATCGGTACCTATGATATTAGTGTTCTTATCCCGCTGGTTGAAAATTTTCAACAAATTCTGCAAAACCGGGGATATCCCTATCAGTATCAGGTTTATCACGAAGGCCATAGTTGGGGTAACTGGCGGGCTCACATCGATAATGTGCTGGAAATGTTTTTTCCGGGGAATGCCACCGGAATTCCAGCAGTCCAGCAAATTCCGGATGAGTTTACAATTTCTCAGAATTATCCCAATCCGTTTAATGCCACCACAGTACTATCAATTCAGCTCCATCAACCCGCAGAATTGAATCTGGAGATTTATAATGTGGGCGGACAATTAGTTAAAAAGTATAGTAGAGGTTATTCATCTCTGGGGAAACATTCTGTCATTTGGAATGGCAAAAATAACCGGGGAATACAGGTACCTACCGGCGTATACTTTGCCCGCTGGAAAATCGGCAGCGATTATTCGACGGTGATTAAAATGTTTTTGCTGAAATAGTAATAAGTATTGCTGGACTCTTTTTTTGAATTTTGATTTAATTCATCTCAGCCATCCAATATTAAGACCTGCCTTAATTCATCATATCATTGTTTTTTTCAAGTAGGAGTCACATCAATATTCCCAGAATTGAAAAAGTGAATTACCTGTTTTTTCAGAATTGGGAAAATCCGGTTTGTTCTTTCTGATACAATATTATCTCTATTATTCAAAATAATCCCATTTATCAAGGCTTTCTGAATATCGCACCATTGTTCACCAATTTGGCACGCGGTTTGAATCTACATTTTTCAGTGTAGATTTTATACATTTTAAATTATAGAAAACTGGTGTTAAAAATATGGAAAGTTCAATAGACCGTTATGAACCCGTGCTTACTATTGGTACGGTTGCCAAAATGTTGAATGTGGCAGTTCAAACGCTTCGGCTTTATGAACAGGAGGGTTTGATTTTGCCGCACAAAACTGAGACCGGGCGTCGTATGTATTCTGCCCATGATGTAGAGCGTCTACGCTGTATCCGTAAGTTGATTACCGAAGATCGGCTGAATATTTGCGGCATCCAAAAATTGTTTTCTCTGATTCCTTGCTGGGAATTTAAAGGCGGTTTGGATGAGGAATGCCGTCAATGTCCGGCCTATTACGAGACCATTGGTCCCTGCTGGAATTTGGAAACTGTGGGTAACAAGTGTATGGGACAGAATTGTAGGGAGTGTCCGGTATATCGGATGAATTTAAGCTGTAATAAAATGAAGGCGGTCTTATTTGGTAATCAGAGGCCGGAAGATTAGAGAAAATAAGAAAGATAGACATAATAAAATAAATCAGAAGGAGCGTCATGAAAAAGCTATTGATTCTGGGTGCAGGAACAGCAGGCACAATTATGGCAAACAAGCTTGCACCTGCTCTAAACAAAAATGAGTGGCAAATTACTTTGGTGGATGAAGACGACAAACATTATTATCAACCCGGTTTCCTTTTCATACCCTTTAATATTTATACCAAAGAGGATGTTATCAAAGCAAAGCGCGATTTTTTCCCTGCCGGAATCGAAGTGGAAATGTCCGCGATTGAACAGATCCAGCCGGAAGTGAATAAGGTGAAACTCGGAAATGGCAAGGTCCTGACCTACGATTTTCTGATCGTAGCCACCGGTAGCAAAGTTCATCCGGAGGAAACGGAAGGGTTGAAAAATGGGGCCTGGCGCCAAAACATCTTTGATTTTTATACCATCGAAGGTGCCTGTGCGCTGCAGAATTTCCTGAAGTACTGGGAAGGTGGCAAAATGGTGATAAACATTGTTGAGATGCCGATCAAATGTCCGGTTGCCCCCCTGGAATTTTCTTTTCTGGCGGACTGGTGGTTTACCGATCAGGGCATTCGGGATAAAGTTGATATTCAGTTTGTAACCCCCCTGCCCGGGGCCTTTACCAAACCAAAAGCCGCTCAGCTGCTGGGAGATTTTCTGGAGAAAAAGAATATTCACCTGGTACCGGAATTTTCGGTTGGTCGGGTGGAGAGTGATAAAAATAAAATAGTATCCTGGGATGAGCGGGAAATAGAATATGATGCACTGGTCACCGTTCCGACCAACATGGGCGCTCAGGTAATTGCCAATTCGGGTATGGGAGACGATCTTAATTTTATTCCCACGGATCCTCACACCCTGAAATCGAAGAATTATGATAACGTTTTTGTTATCGGGGATGCCACCGATTTGCCCAGTTCAAAGGCCGGTTCCGTAGCTCACTTCCAGGCGGATATCCTGTTCGAAAACATGCTGAGAGCAATCGACGGCCGAAAACTGGTCGGCGGATTCGACGGCCATGCAAATTGCTTCATTGAATCCGGCTTTGGTAAGGGATTATTAATAGATTTTAACTACGATGTGGAACCACTTCCGGGAAAGTATCCGCTACCGGGAGTGGGACCATTCTCTCTCTTGCAGGAAACCAAAATGAATCACTGGGGCAAGATGATGTTCCGTTGGGTGTATTGGAATTTGCTTTTAAAAGGTTCGGAATTGCCGATAGAAGCCCAGATGGCCATGGCAGGAAAGAGGCAGTGATATGGAAAAACAGAACATTGAACAGCAAATTCAGGATATAAATCAGAAACTTGATTTCATTACCGAACAATTAAGGGAACAGCAGCGCCGTCAGCGTGAATTTCAGGAACTGAAGGAGGATCTTACCATCATAGGGAGGGATATTTTTCAGGCAGCCACTTTGGAACTGGAAGAAGTTTCACATCACTTTGATACTGCTGATCTGTTATATCTTCTGAAAAAATTGCTCAGAAATACCCGCAATTTAAGCAATATGATGGACCAGGTAGAAAGTGCCTCGGATTTCCTGAAAGATGCCACGCCACTGGGTAAGCAGGTGGTCAATCAACTGATGGATACCCTGCAGGAATTAGACCGAAAGGGGTACTTCGATTTTTTCCGGGAGAGTTTAAAGATATTGGATACGGTGGTTACTACTTTTACCGTGGAGGATGTGCAGTTATTCCGGGAAAATGTTGCTTCCATCCTTTTAACCTTGAAAAACCTGACTCAGCCGGAAATGTTATCTACGGCTGATAATGCTTTGGGATTTTTCAAAAAAATGGATGTGATGGTCCCAGAAGAAGTTAGTTACTGGGATATTCTAAAACAGCTGCGCGATCCCGAGTTGAAACGGGGATTTGCCTTTACCCTGCAATTTATGAAAAACCTGGTTAATAAAAATGGACATGAACAATTAAAACAAGTCACATTAAACAATTCAAAAAAGGAGGATTAAAAATGCCTACCAAGACATTAGCAAGCAAAACAGTTGAAGTGGATGATGAAGGATTTTTGAAGAATCCGGATGATTGGTCTGAAGAAATGGCCCCGGAATTGGCTAAAGAAGAAGGAATTGATGAACTTACCGAAGGTCACTGGAAAGTGATCCGGTTTATCCGAAAAGATTTTAAAGAAAAGGGCCAGATTCCAACAATACGTCGGATGAAGAATGAAGGCGGAATACCCACCAATGAATTATATCAGCTTTTTCCACAGGGTCCGGCTAAAAAATCGGCCAAGGTAGCTGGTTATGGTAAACCCCAGGGTTGTGTATAATCGATAGACCAAAAAAATAATTGGAGAACCCATTATGTCTGACACGAATGAAAAAATAAAAAAAGTATCCATTGTTGTTTCCAAAGGATCTCTGGAAGGTGTGTATCCCGGACTGATTATGGCCAATGGTGCGCGTATGGAAGGTATTGAAGCCAATCTGTTTTTTACCTTCTTTGGCCTGGAAGCGATTATGAAAAAGAGGATGAACAATCTTAAGGTAGCCACGGTCGGAAATCCGGCCATGCACCTGCCTTCATTGCTGGGTATTATTCCGGGAATGTCAGCTTTAGCCACATCGAAAATGATGAAAGAAATGGATAAACTCGATATTCCCCCGGTCGGTGAATTTGTTGAAATGGTCTATGATGCCGGAACCAAGCTATATGCCTGTAAAGCTACAGTCGATATGTTCCATCTAACGATGGATGACTTCTGCGAGCAGACCGATTCTATCATCAATGTGGGAAAATTTTATGAAATTGCTGCCGGTGGCCAGATCATTTTTACTTAATGGAAAGTTAAGTGCCCGGTAAATCAACGTTACCGGGCATACTTTTATTGCAGGTTTTATTCAAAATCTTTCTGGTAATGATCAACAATTTAAAGTAAAAGCGTATTTATTATCACCCAAACAAGAAAGGATGTATATGAGAAATCAAAATGGTTGGTACAATTTTGTAATGATTGCTCTAATTGGACTATCATTTATAGGAACAAATCTGCATGCTACTAATGGATATTTCTCCCATGGATATGGGACGCAATACAAGGCTATGGCCGGATCCGGAGTTGCATTATCGCTAAGCGCTTTGGCCCCGGCGACAAATCCGGCCTCGAATGCATTTTTAGGAAAACGGGTTGACCTGGGATTTGCCCTTTTCAATCCCAACCGGGAATATTCGGTTACTGGCAATCCCTCCGGATTTCCCCAGACTTTTCCCCTGACACCTGGCACTATTAAAAGCGACAGTAAATATTTTATCATTCCGTCGGTCGGTGCAAATGTGTCTCTTCCGGGGGGTCATAATCTCGGTTTGGCCATCTATGGGAATGGTGGAATGAATACCAATTATGATACCAAAACTTTTTATTCCCCTTTCGCTCCGGTTACCCAACCCACCGGGGTGGATTTAACCCAGCTATTTGTGGCTGGTACGTATGCCCGGGAGATCGTTCCGAATCATGCTATCGGATTGAGCGGAATTTTTGCCTATCAGCGTTTCAAAGCTGAGGGATTACAAGCTTTTGGAGGATTCTCATCGGATCCGGCAAAGCTGACCAATAACGATTATTCTACCTCAACCGGTTTTGGCGCCAGAATTGGTTATCTGGGTCACATACTCCCGGTATTGTCAATAGGTGCCTCATATCAAACCAAAATGTCCATGAGTGAATTTGATGATTATGCGGGTTTATTTGCAGAACAGGGTAATTTTGATATCCCGGCAACCTGGACGGCTGGTATTGCAGTAAAGGCCACCCCGATATTAACCGTTGCCCTGGATGTTCAGCAAATCCTGTACAGCCAGGTGAAAGCTATTCATAATCCGATGTTACCAAATCTGCAGAATGCCTTACTGGGTGATGACAATGGTGCCGGTTTTGGCTGGAAGGATATGACCATCGTTAAAGTAGGTGCCCAATTGCAGCCTATTCCGGGTCTTGCTTTACGGGCCGGTTACTCCCAGGGCAAACAACCAATTCCGGATTCTGAAGTAATGTTTAATATCCTGGCACCGGGTGTTATAGAACAGCATGCTACTTTTGGTTTTAGCAAAACTTTAATGCCACTGCTTAAACTAAATTTCGCTTTTATGTATGCTTTTCCTCATACGGTGAGTGGTGCAAATCCCCTGGAAGCACCTAATCAGCAGACAATTGAGTTAAAAATGAATCAGATTGAGGCTGAGCTTGGATTATCGTTTAGCCTGTAATTCTAATAAAACAAAAAAGGGCTGGTTAAAACCAACCCTTTTTTTATCTTAACTTTCCATAAAATATTCTATTCAAATATTCCTTCGACCCCAACATATGCGGTATGTACATTTTCTACAGCCTGGGCAATTTTATCAGTATTGTCCGAATTCTTCAGTGCAGCAAGTTCCGCGACAGCCTGAGCAAGATTCTGCCGCCTGGCATCAAATTCCTTACTATCATCACTCATCCATTTGGGTAGCTTGGCATCATTCAGATTATTCATGGCTTCCTGAAATTGATCAATTGATTCATTCAATTTCTGCCAATTCTTTTCCGGTAAATAATCATGATAAGCATAATACAGTACCTTATGGAACTGATCCAGCTCGGGAATAGGAGGATTTATTATTCTCACCAATCCCTCGAATGCATTATGCACGGCTCTGGCTGCAACCAGAAGATTTTCATTATTTTGCTCGTCAATTGTTTTTTTATAATCCTGTAATTTCAATTTCATTTTCTCCAGACCTTCCTGCCAATGCATCTTTCGGTCCGGATATTCAGAAGGAAATTCGGCCTTGCTTAGGACTTTGAATTGACTCTCCAAATCCGGGTATATGGATTTCAGTAACTCATAATTCTTGTCCGGATATCCTTTGTGCCACATGGGATAAATAGATTTGTGCATTTGTTTCAGCTCGGGAATATTAATCTTTTCGGATTCTTTTTTCTCATCTCCGGCATAGAGACTGGCGAATAAAACCAGGCTTAACATAAAAATAGTCATAATCTGACGCATCGCTTCTCCTTATTTATTATTGTATTTTAAAATGGCGTTCAATATACTGGGAAGTCCGATTCTTTGCAAAGAAAAATATCAAAATTGCCCTTGGAAATTGCTCACAAATATTGCACTATGTTTAAAAAGTTTTGTTTAAGAAAGATGAAATCAACCTTTAGGTAAATTCAGGCAAAAAAAGGTAGGAAAAATTTTTCCTACTCAGATAGGCAAAATTGATCTAAATCACATGTTCAAATTTCCAAGATTTTTGTCATAATATTATATTTATCAAAAGGTTATCATGCCGATGCTAATTTGCTGGTACTATATTTGTATATTATCGACTGATGCGGTGCTTTATACTAAATAATCCAGATAAATAAAACCAAAAGGAGGAGAGTCCATGACATGATTTGTAATGGTTCCATCCTAATCATTATTAGGTTTTTTAATTAACTAACAATTTTTATGGAGGTACAGTAATGTTTAGAAAAATGTTTTTTATTTTACTGCTCATACCAATTACCATATTTGCCCAATCTTCGGGTAAATTAGCTGGTGTAGTAGTAGACAAATCTACCGGCGAACCTCTTCCCGGCGTTAATGTGATTTTAGAGGGGACGACGCAAGGTAGCTCGACTGATATTGATGGCTACTACGTGATCTTGAATGTACCGGTAGGTGTGTATACTATGCGGGCTAATTATATTGGTTATAAAGACTATGTTGTACAAAATGTACGTGTTTCCGCTGGAATCACAACTGAGATTAATTTCTCACTGGAGCCAACCACCCTTGAGTTGGAAGAGGCCATCGTTGTAACTGCCGAGAGACCTCTGGTGGAAAAGAACATCACCTCCTCAGTTTCTCTGGTAACATCAAAAGAAATAGAAAATGTTCCGGTGCGCGGCCTCAATAGCCTGCTTGCCCTGCAATCTAGCGTTATTGTTCAGGACAACAATGTACACATTCGTGGTAGCCGTCCCGACGAGGTTGGCTATTTTGTTGATGGTGCCTCGGCAGCCAGCGTGAGAACAAATGTCCAAACCATCCATGTCATCCAGGAAGCCATCGAGGAATTTCAGGTTTACGCTGGTGGTTACACCGCTGAATATGGTGGTGCCAATGGTGGTATTATTCGTTCTGAATTGAAGACTGGTACCTCAAAATATCATTTATCTGCAGACTATCAAACAGACCGATTTGCTACCCAGGGTGATAAATTCCTAGGAACATATTCCTACGGATATCAAAATGTGGTAGGAACCCTTAGTGGTCCGCTGCTTAATAATAAGGTGCGTTTCTTCTTGGCGGGAGAAAATACTGCCTGGGGCGACCAGCAGGTTCGCTTTAGTAAGGGTTTTGAATTTGCGGATTTATATGATGATGGATCAGTCACCGGAACCGAAGCAACTGCCTCGGTGGTGTACCCGGATGGATTTACTCCGCAGAACAAAAGAATCCGCAGTGCATTTAACGGTACTTTATTGTTCGATTTTACGGACATCAAAGTTCGAATCGGTGGCGCTTACACCTATGATAAAACTCAGTTAAGTTTAGACCCGATGATGAACATCCTGAATAACCGGGGTTTCTTCGATGTGCAAAAAACCTTATTACTTACCGGACGAATTACTCATGTGCTGAATCCGAAAACTTATTATGAAGTAAACCTGAGCTACTATAAGGACAAACTGGAAAATGAAGACGAGGTATTTGGCAATGACTGGAGAGCCTGGTGGGATAGCACAGCCAATGCCGCCGAAGGTATTGAATACAGTGAACGATGGAGTCCGGGAGATCCTTATCTGTTTAATGGCTTTCGTTTTATCCGTCCCGGGTCACCCGCGGTTGCCGGATTCCGGCCGCCATTTTATCTGATTTACCGATATCGTCTGAATGAAGAGCAATATATGGGCGGTGGAATTGATTTTGTCTCTCAAATTGGAAGACACCATGAATTTAAAGCCGGTATCGATGCACGCTATTATACCGCACGCCGGTTTCGGATTAACGGTCGTGGTGCTTTAAGAACCGCGGAAACCATAGGTGGTGAAGCAGCAACCGTGGGTTCAGACTCATTACAAAGTGTCTGGGCACGGGCTGGTGCCGTGGATAATTACGGATACGATTTTTACGGTAACAAATATGATGGTGGTGGACTGGCAGCGCCTAAAAATCCATTGTTCGGTGCTTTTTATATTCAGGATAAAATTGAATTTAATGACCTGATTGTAAATGCCGGTTTGCGGTTAGATTATTTCGACACCGATGACAAAGAATTAACCGATGTGTCAGACCCGCTATACAACGTTAATACCTCCACGCTTGAAGCTGCTGCATTTAAGAATAAAGATCCCTTTATTCAGCTGAGTCCCCGATTGGGATTCTCCTTCCCGGTTACCGAACGAACCGTATTTTATATGCAGTATGGTAAGTTCATCCAGGTACCACAACTGGCGGATATGTATTTTGGACCGCAGGTGTATTCCACTCAGATGCAAGGCGGAAACTTCTTCCTGGCCCCGATTGGTTTTGGTTTAGATCCGATCCGGACAACTTCCTATGAAATTGGTTTCCGGCAGCAGTTATCAAGTGTTGCGGCATTTGAGGTCAGCGGATTCTATAAAAATGTAAAAGGTATGGTTCAGGTTTATAAACAAACGGTTGTGCCAGGCGCATTCGTTTCTTCATATGAACGATTTATCAATCAGGATTTTGCCACCACCAAGGGTCTGGAATTCCGGATGACATTAAGGCGTTCCAACCGGGTGCAGGCTCAGCTTAATTATACCCTGACCAATGCCGAAGGTACCGGATCAGCAAATACATCGTATCATGGTGCTGTTTATAACGGACAACAGACACCTAACGTGTTGCAGCCCCTGGATTATTCTCAGACCCATACCGGCTCAATCCTTCTCGATTATCGCTTTGCCCGGAATGATGGTGGTCCGATATTAGAAAGATTGGGCGCAAATATGATTTTCTCTTTCTCCAGCGGCCATCCCTTCACCAAGGTAAGCTATGTTCTGGGTCAGGTGGCTCCGTTTGACGCAGGTGTAGACTATATGAACGATACCCGTTCTCGTTATGCCGTTGAACCGCTGGGTGCTTCGACAACCCCGTGGAATTTTAATGTAGACATACGTTTGGATAAAACCTTCACCCTGGCAAAGGTAGATTTTACCATCTATGCCACCATTCAGAATCTGCTCAACACCAAGAATGTGATCAATGTCTATCAGGCCAGCGGTAATGCCGAAGACGATGCATTTTTATCAGATCCGACCAAATCAGCTTCTTTCGCCAGTAATGCCGGCGGTGGTACCGAACAGGGAATTGCACTTTATAATGATATGTACAGGGCGATTAACCTGGAAAATGGTGCGGCTTATTGGGATGTTCTGGGATTACAGTTATATGGTCATCCGCGTCAGATCTGGTTCGGAATCAAGTTCGCGTATTAATCCTAATCAAACAGGATTAATATCATGTTAAGTTAAAAATAATCGAGGAGTTACAAATGAATAAAAGCATAAAATTCACATTCAGCGTAATGTTGATGGGAATATTTTTGCTGCTGATGACCATAGATGGTTATTCGGAGAATTACGATCCGAACGCCAGCGTAATATTCCTAAAACAAACTCAGACAACGGAAACGCGTACCGTTTCCAATGCCGGAAACTGGTCCTACTGGTTACAGTACGATGGATTATCCGGATATAATCCCATCCTTTCCCTATCCGGTGGTACCTATCCCCGTGGAACATCCCAGGCTATTTTCCAGGATGGTGTAGTTTGGGGTGCCTTTGTGCGGGACACCAGTTCTCAGAATCCGCGGGTTGGCGGGCAAACCTATAATATTGGTACCAGCGCCGGTAGAATTCTTACTCCGGGAACTGCTCCGCTTGGAGCCATAACTGCTGTTGCCGAAAATGCCTCTGATGTTCAATTATATAGGATTAGCGTAGATTATACTGTACCTTTTGATCAGTTGACCGAAAATCAACAGGTGAATGCTCTGTCCGTATTGCGGCAGGATGTCGCCGAGGTGAATGCCATAAACGTAAATGATGTTACAGATCAGCAGGTAAAGGATGCAGTAAATCAGTATGCCTACGACTATGCAAACTGGCCGGCTGAAGCGCCTCGCAATGCTGACGGAACACCTGGTATCGCTAATGCAGATCAGGTAATCTGGTTTGTGGTAAATGACCTGGATATCGGTCGAACCAGCAGTTTGTATGGATCCGGTCCGATGGGTATAGAACTCCAGGTTACTACCTGGGCATATAATCAACCCGGCACGGCACTGGGACAAATAATCTACAAACAGTATAAACTCATCAATAAATCAGGCGTGACCATGGATTCTATGTATGTCTCTCAATGGTGCGACCCTGATTTAGGAGATTCCGGTGACGACTTTGCTGGTTGTGACACCCTGCTCAGTATGGGATTTGCATATAACGGTTATCTGGTAGACCGAAATTATGCACTGGTAAACCTCCCGCCACCCGCAGCCGGCTACGACTTTTTCCAGGGACCCCTGGTACAGGGGGTGGCTGGACAGGATTTGAACAAAAACGGTATTGATGATGCGGTAGATTATGGTATTAAAAATCTGAAAAAGGTTGGACCGGGTTACGTCAACCTTCCCATGACAGCCTTCATCTATTTTGCTGCAGGGAGTGCGATCTCCGATCCACCGCTAAGGGATTATGAAGGCACCATTGAGTGGTACAAAATGCTGAATGGTTTTATTCCTAATAATGGTGACCCTGGTGATAATGTGCGTTATACCCATGGTTCAGGTCCGTTGCGTGGTCAACCAACCCCCTTCCCGCTGGACGGTGATCCGTTTCGGGAAACGGGTGATCTGGATGGCCGGGGCGATAACCTGGCTCCCGGTGACCGCCGTATTGCTATGTGCTCCGGTCCTTTCACATTGCTAAACGGTGATACCCAGGAAGTGGTAGTTGCCGTGGTTGGCGGCATCATCGAACAGACCGGTGGTAATAATCGCAATGCCGTCGAGCAAATGAAACTGAATGATGGCTTTGCTCAGATCATCTTCGATAGTTTGTTCAAAGAAATCCCCAAACCACCGACAGCTCCTCAGGTTGCGACAACAGCCTTTGAGGATGAAATTGTACTAAACTGGGGTTATGATACCACAGCCTACAATGCTACTGAAATACCAACCTCATTGGGATTTCAGTTCGAAGGATATAATGTGTATCAGTTGCCCCAAGTCACTGCCTCAAAAGCCGCCGCGAAACTGGTGGCAACCTACGACTTGATTAACAATGTTGGTTATATCCGTGGTCCGGTCTTCTTGCCCGAGTTTAAGGATGTTGTCCTGGTACCCATTCAGTTTGGTACGGATAACGGCATTCAGAGGTATTTTACGGTTGAAAAAGATTACATCAATGATACCCCTCTGTATGCGGGTAATGAATACTACTTTGTGGTTACTGCCTATAATTATAACCCGGCATTCCCCACACCTTCTCTGGAAAGCGCCTTAACCGGCAACGTGAAAACCATTATTCCACAGTCTGTCAAACCAGGGCAACGCTATACCACCATGCCGCAGCAGATGCTGGATGTAACCCATACTGGTTCCAGTACCGGAAGTGTTGAGGTCATGGCGATCGATCCGAAACAACAAATACCAGCCGAGTACGAAGTTTCTTTCAATACAGAGGAAAAGTACACCCTGAATCCGATAACTGATAGCACCGGAATGATTGTTGATTATGATACGATTGGTATCTGGCATACCTGGAATCTGAAAGACCTTACCAATAATAAGACCTGGTTAACCGATCAAACAAACCTGTCTGGTGATAATACCTATCAAATCATTGACGGTTTAATGATTAAACCCATCGGTTCCAAAGTCTGTGGTTTAGCTGGTTATGATTACACCGGAAATCGCTGGATATCGGGTGTCGACTGGGGTGCCCCCTATTTCTTTGGCGGTCTTGATATTGGAGCCAATTTCTTTGGCAGCACCATTACCGCACCGTGTGATCTGGTGCCGGTCCAGTTACAATTCCAGGATCAGGCCGATGTAAATGCCAACGGCTATATCAGCAAGGGTCCGGTGTATCGCCGGGATTTGGGATATGCCTATAATGGAACCGGTGAACTTCCTATTGCTGCATACGACATGCAGTTTCCCGATAATCCCAGAAGACTCAATATTGCCTTTGTGGAAGATGCTAATGCCGGAAATGCTAACCAGATTTGGGATATGGGTTGGGATGGCACTGCCTTTGCGGATAATGGTGGTCGAGAATACTTATTCATTATGGCCAGCGATTATGATGAAGGCGTAGAATATGATGCTACAAATGATGCTACAGTAGCTGATGTCTATTATGCCATCTGGCCGCAAGCAAGAGGGGATCGTGCATATCTTCTGGCTGAATTTACGTTCGATATTATTGCCAATGTTCCCAATGGCCCGGGAGATGTTTTCACTTTCACTTCGGAAGGTTATACTGCATATAACAGCGGTGATGCCGAAGCTGATGTGAAGAAAATTAATGTCTTCCCGAATCCTTACTACGCCTATAATCCATCGGAAACCAGCCGTTTCGACCGGTTTGTGACCTTTACCCATTTACCCAGGAAAGCAACCATACGTATCTTCAACCTGGGTGGCGTACAGGTGAGAAAAATCGACAAAGATTCAGATACGCAATTCGAAAAATGGGATCTTCTGAACGAGAATGATCTGCCGGTAGCCAGCGGTATGTACATTGCTTATGTCGATATGCCCGATTTGGGTAAAACCAAAGTACTGAAAGTCATGGTTATTCAAGGTCAGCAAATTATCGAATCTTACTAAACTGAGAGGCGATGTTTAAAAAACATGTTAAACAACAATGAATTTAAGTCAGGGAGTAAAAAATGATACATAAAAAAAGTATGACTATAGTTGCTTTCCTCCTGCTGATCCTTGCATTGGGAATGACCTCTCTGTTTGCGGGAGATGAATCCCGGATCGGGACTGCGGCAGGATCGGAGCTACTGGTGCCGGTAGGAGGCCGGGATCTGGCCATGGGTGGTGCGGATTTGGCCAATACCCAGGGTCTGGATGCCATTTACTGGAATCCTGCAGGTTTTGCTCAAATGCGCTTTAATGCAGGTGCGCAGTTTTCCACAATGACCATTTTCAATGATATTAATGTGAATTATGCCGCCATTGGTGTGAAAGCAGGCCGTTTTGGTTCTTTTGGAGCCAGCATTAAAGTATTCGATTTCGGTGATATCCCATACACGACCAACGAAGATTGGGATGGTGCTTCCGGTCGTACGTTCTCACCCAGCTTTTTCATCGCAGGTTTGACGTACTCCAGGATGCTTACCGATGCTATTCTGGTTGGTGTTACCGGAAAACTGATTAACGAGAGTATTCCCAGGGCCTCTGCCTCTGCCTTTGCTTTTGATATTGGTCTTCAATATCATGGCCTCGGTCAGATTAACGGACTGAATCTTGGCCTGGTGGTGCGGAACATTGGTTCGAACATGACATATTCCGGATCAGCTTTACTGGTGCGTTCGCTGAATGACCTCGGTATCGCGGATTTCCGGGATCGTCCGACTGCATCTAATCAGCTTCCGGCAACCGTGGAACTGGGACTCAGCTATAACCGGTCGATAAACGAACAGAATAATTTAATTGTCGCGGGAATTTTCCAGAACAATAACTTCGAAAACGATCAGTATAAATTTGGTGTTGAATATAATTATAATCAGCTTGTTTTCCTGCGCGGTGGTTACTTATACACACAGAAAACAGACAGCAAGGATGTTCTATATCGATTCACCGCCGGATTAGGTCTCCATTATAATGTTGGCGGCACTGATCTCACTTTCGATTATGCCTTCAGGGATTCTCAATATTTTGACGGTAATAATCTGTTCTCTTTAACGATCGGATTCTAGTTTCTTACTGATTTGATGTTGAGTTAGAAGTGAATTACGGGTCGGCGCCAGGCCTATTGCCTGATGCCGACCTTTTTTTTGAAAGAGATTTATATAACGCGAAACAATTTGTTGATGCTAAAGTAAATTTATTACCTGTTGATTTGGAAAATTGATGATGATGTTTATTCCTGTTTTTAAGACAATTTACAGATCAATATTAGTTAATTCTGAATTTTGGATGGTAGGGAATTAAAATTTTTCATCAGTATGAGAATATTTGAAAATAGAAACCTTAGAAATGAAATTAATCTTTATTAAATAATGATTACCTTTGGCAATATTCAGATATTTATGTTGAGTAGTCCTTTAATATATGGAGTAAACCTATGTTCAAAATGAAATATTTACTTCTGATGGTACTTTTGGAAGTTTCTTTTGCTGCTTCAGCTTCATCCATGGATAAACTTAGCTTAAAATTTAATGTGGATTATGGCAGATTTCGGTACGACAGTACTTCCGTTTATCTGGAGGTTTATTACACGGTATTTTCGAATCAGAGTGATAATATTAAAAACATGGCGGAAGGAGAGCGGGTTAATTTGGATTTTACCGTATATAATGCGGAACAGGATTCTGTCCTGGCAAATGATCAGATTCCGGTAAAATTCACCAAAACCTCTGTGGGAGACGAACCGGGTTCACTTGGTGCCATGGGAATGGTTAAGCTGGTCCTAGATCCGGGGAAATATGTAATCTCGCTTTCCCATGGCGAAGATGAAGTTAAATATGATGTTTCGGTGGGGGCTTTCAGCGGGGATCACATCATGATGAGCGACCTGGAGTTGTGCTCCAATATTATCACCAAATCAAAGAACCAGGATAATCTGTTTTATAAAAATACCATGGAGATATATCCCAATCCATCTCTGATTTATGGTAAAATGCTACCGCGTCTTTATTACTATGTAGAATTATACAATCTTGATAACGAAAATGCTGGTCCCAATGATAATATACTTGTCCAGGCTGTAATTGCCGATGCAGACGGGAAGGTACGATTGCAAAAAGATTATGTGCGATCACACGATTATGAATCTACCGTGGAAAGGGGAGCATTTAATGTAAGTAATCTTGAAACAGGTTTATATACCCTTATTTTTGCCGCAACGGATTCTGTCAATAAATCTTCTGTATACCGCCGTCGAAATTTTTATGTTCATAACCCTGATGTAGTTTTGGCCCAGACCGATGAAGGTCCGGATGGTTTTCTGCAGAGTGAATTCCGCGATATGCCGGAAAAAACTATAGATGAAATGTTTGACCAGGCCAGGTACATTGCCTCCAATTCAGAAAAAAGTGTATATAAAGTTCTTAATTCGGTGGAAAGTAAACGTGAATTTTTATATCGCTTCTGGAAGAGTCAAAATAAAAGCCGAACAGGTTGGAAGGATGAGTACTACGAAAGGGTGGAATATACCAATGAGCAGTGGAGTTCACCCTCCCGGGAAGGGTGGCAAACAGATAGGGGACGCGTCTATATTTTGTACGGAGAACCGGATCAGTATGAAAGACGCCCGGTAGGAGCAAGTGAAAATCCCTATGAGATCTGGTACTATAATGATGTGGAAGGTGGGGTAGAATTTGATTTTATTGACATGACCGGTTTTGGCGATTACAAATTGGTGAATTCAACAATGCGTGATGAGTTAAGTGATCCCAATTGGAGAAATTATATTTTAAAACGCTAATTTCTTCTAGACATTTTTTTCTTATTTATAAAGCAGGTTTTCTTGGATTATGGGAAACCTGCTTTTGTTTTACGCTACTTCCTCACCCCAATTTTTTTCATTTGTTTTTATCATGAATATATGATAACTTTTTTTGTGAATTATTCTTTTTGCGGGTGTAACTCAGTTGGTAGAGTATCAGCTTCCCAAGCTGAGGGTCGCGGGTTCGAGTCCCGTCACCCGCTCTATTCTAAAACCTGCCTTTTCTTATGTGTGGTGACCATAATCACAGTAACTTTAAATATGAACTCCTAACTTCACGAGACTAATTAATTCACGGAGGTGTATATGACTAAATATGTCGTGATTGTCTTTGCTGTTCTGTTATTTCTAACCAGTTTTATTTTTGCTCAATATTTTGAAAAGTCACCGACCGGCGGTCTGGTAGACTGGACTGACCAGGTGGTTCGGGAAATTGGTATCGGTGCACCGAATCCGAATGTACCAATTGCTGCCCAGCGTGCCGGTGCACTGGAAGCTGCTAAACGAGTGGCACTGCGAAATCTTCTGGAACGGGTAAAAGGTATGAATATTACCTCGGAAGTAACCGTTGAACAATACATGGTTACCAGCGACATTATCTCCAACCGGATTGAAGGCGTGGTGAAGAATTTCCGGGTGGTCGATACCCGTTACAAAAGCGATGGTAGTGTAGAGGTTGAAGTTGAAGTACCGCTGGCTTCTCTCTATGAAACCATCTTGTCGGATCAAATCCCTCCCGATCAGATGCCTTATGGGTATGGCGATCCTTCCAAGTCCGCCGTTTTTACCGGATTGATTGTTGATGCCAAAGGATTGGGCCTTAGACCGGCGCTGGCACCTAAGGTGGTCGATGAAAATGGAGTGGAAGTTTATGGAACCGGCCAGGTGAGCCGGGATTATGCTCTGCAAATTGGTGTGGTAGGTTACGAAAAGGATCTGAACCGGGCGCGGGCAAATGAGCGTGTTACCAACAATCCAATGGTGATAAAAGCAGTAAATGTCTCCGGAACACACAATGCCGATGTGGTTATTTCGAACCGAGATGCGGAAATGATCCGCTCTGCTTCCCAAAATCTGAATTTCCTGCAGCAGTGTAAAGTGATGTTGATATTGGATTAATTAAGGGAGTCTAAAAAATGAAAAATAAAATTGTATTAATTCTCGGTATTTTGTTTATGGTGTTATACCTGGTGGGATGCGGTGGTGGAGAAAAAGCACGGAAAGCCGAGTCGATTGTGGATTCTCCGGCCATTCATTACGATCGAGGTAAAACATTGCTGGATCAAGAAAAGTACGAAGACGCATTGTTTGAATTCAAACAGGCCCGGAGCCTCGATCCAAAATTTGCTCCGGCCTATGAGGGAATGGCCTGGATTTCCCTGGAAGATGGGAAATATATTGATGCCATGCAACTGGCAGATAAATCTCTGGACCTGGATGGCAGATGGGTTCTGGCAAAAATAGTCCGGGCTAAGGTGAAGGCAAAACAGGAAAAGTATGATGATGCCATCGATGAGGCAAAAAATGCCATCAAAGATGTTCCCAAATCGAGTGTTCCGGATAAAAAGAAAGCTACTGTTGAAGGCTATATGACCCTGGGAGATATTTATAAAGAAGCCAATATGTACAATGAGGCCCAGGATGCCTATTCAAAAGTTCTTGAACTGGACAAGACAAATATGAAGGCAGATCAGGCGATTAAGGATCTTGCCGCCTATAAATCTGCCATTGCCGGGCAACGACCGGAATTGCGAAAAATTGCTGCTCAGAAAGAAATTACCCGTTCGGATGTAGCTGTACTTTTCGTCCTGGAATTGCCGTTGCAAAAGATATTTCGTGAAGCCCCGTCCTCTAAGGGTGTGGACTTTCGGCCACCGACGGCCCCGGTGATGGGAACAACCGAGCAGATCCAGACCGGTGCGATGTTGCCACCAGATGTTCCGGAAGACCATTGGGCACGTTCATTTATTCAGGAAGCCCTGGAAAAGGGTGTGCTGGAGTTGATGCCAGACAATAATTTTCATCCGGATGAAAAAGTAAACCGGGCCGAATTTGCCCGTCTGATCGAAAAATTCATGATTCGATACTGGAACGATCCGACTATTGAAACAAAATTCTTTGGTCAGGTTTCGCCCTTTGCAGATGTTAATAACACCTCCCCAATCTTTAATGCGGTGATGACAGTTTCCAGTCGGGGGGTGATGCCGGGATTCGACGATGGCACATTTAAACCCTTGGGTCCGGTTTCTGGTACTGAGGCGCTGAATATCATTCGAAATCTGAAATCGAAACTTTAGATAAGTCTCAACTTGATTTAATTTGATATTGTAGTCAGAAATTGAAATACGAGTGGGTAGAATTCGGATAAAAATTCTACCCACTGAATTTAATATTTTTATTTTCTAGCGAAGTTTATTGAATTGATGATTTACAACCCTCACAAGGTGGAGTGTTATTATGCAAACTAAATTCACGCAATTGCTGGTGCTTTTTTTTGTTTTCATTGTTTTAAATATTTCCTTCGCTCAATACACCACAATGCCGCAGGATGATTCCAGTCAGGAGGTCATTTCCCGCGGTATGGGTTTAATTCTTTCCGGAGATGAAGCCAAGGCCGAAGATGATGCAATTTCCGGCGCACTGCGAAATGCAGTAGAGCAGGTTATTGGGACCATGATACAATCCGATGTTCTGGTTCAGAATTATCAGACTATTGAAGATAACATTTACAGCCAGACAGCAGGCTACGTGGAAAGATATGAGCTGATCAACAAATCCAAACAGGGCGACAATATCCTGCAGGTTACGGTAAGGGCGGTGGTTAAAAAAGGAAACCTTAAAAATAACCTTGAGGCCCTGGGTTTATTAATGGCCAGGAAAGGAAAACCAAGGCTGATGGTGGTAATTGATGAAAAAAATATGGAAGCCCATTACTATTCCTGGAATGTGGATATGAATACCTCCGAGAATGAGATCATGAACGTGCTTCTGGAAAAGGGATTTCCATTTGTGGATAGGCAGACGGTAATGCAAAAACTGCAGAAGGATATGGTCCTTGCGGCGCTTAACGGTGATGAATCCGCAGCGCAGAGTATTGCCACCCAGGCCGGAGCAGAAGTTTTGCTGATTGGCAAAGCAATCTCTAAGCCAGCTTCCGGTGGTCCGAGTGTACTTCAGCAGGCCGGAATGGTTTCCTGTCAGGCCACGCTCAATGTTCGTGCAGTTAGGGCGGATGATGGTACCATCCTGGCAACTACCGGGCAACAGGCGGCTGCCGCGCATATAGATCAACTGACCGGTGGAACTATTGCCCTGCAAAAAGCTGCCAAAACGGCAGCGGAGGATCTTTCCGGCAAGATTATCGACCGCTGGCAGAAAGATGTTTACAGCGGGACAACCATTAACCTTCGACTGCTTGATGTTGAATCCTATTCGGATATGGTCAAATTTAAAAATATGCTCCCCCTTTATATTCGCGGTGTACAGAAAATCTTTCAAAGAGATTATTCTCAGCAGACTGCTCTGTTTGATCTGGATGTGAAAGGTACTGCTAATCAGATTGCTGAAGAACTGACTTTAAAGGATCTTTCTCCATTCACGGTGGAGGTGATAAATGTTACCCAAAATACCATAGTAGCCAAATTAAAGAAAACAAACCAATAGGAGGTGTTTTAGAGATGAGGTATTCTCTGATCATTTTTTTAGTCGTATTATTTGGTGTGCAAATTTTTGCTGGCGATTTACAGGGTTTAAAGAAACGAATTGCGGTAGTGGACTTTGAAGATCGCAGTGGCTGGGGTCACAATATCGGAACCGGTCTGGCCGATATGCTGGTAACCGAATTAGTGAAAAGTGGCAATTTTATGGTGGTGGAACGGCAGGAACTCTCCAAAATCCTGGAGGAACAGGGATTGGGAATGTCCGGAGTGGTCACGCCGCAGAGTGCTGCACAGGTTGGCCAGGTTTTAGGTGTGGAGTTAATGGTGATGGGAAGCGTCACGGAATTTGGTGAGAAGAAATCTGGTCTTGGTGGATCGATCGGACGGTTGGGGATTGGTGGTAAATTGTCCAAGAAGAAAGCCAGAGCGGCGGTGGATATTCGGTTGGTGAATACCAGTACCTCTGAAATAGTGTTAGCTGAAAAAGCCGAAGGGGAGGATGGCAGTACCGGATTGGATAATGTTAGCGTCAGTGATATCGATTTTGGCAATCCCACTTACTGGGACAATACGATGCTGGGAAAAGCCAGCCGGAAAGCGATAGATAAATGCGTGAAATTTATCTCCAAAGCAATGGATAAGATCCCCTGGCAGGGCAAAATAATCAAAGCGGACGATAGCGGAACCATTTATATGAAACCCGGATCTGCTGGTGGTGTGAAAGCCGGTATGGAATTTGCCGTTTATTCCAAAGGGGAAGAGCTGATTGATCCGGATACCGGGTTATCTTTGGGAAGTGAGGAGAGCAGGATTGGTAGGATAAAAGTGGCCCAGGACATTGGGGATGGCAAAGCATGCAAAGCCATTGTCGTCTCCGGTTCTGGTTTTAAGGCCGGGGACCTGGTCAGGGAGAAGTGAAAGACCCTGTGAAAAAAATGAACACAATTCCCTGATGCTTTCCGGCAAAAACGGAGGAAAATATGATTAAGTTTCTCAGAATCATCTTTTTGGTACCCATTTTACTCTTGCTGGTCTCGTTCCAGGAAACGAGTAAAGAACCGGTGGGGAAAATTTCATTTCCCCTGAATCGGGTATTTGTGATTCCTTCCGGAAGTTCCCAGTTAAAAATGGCTTATTTTAACATGGATGTTTTTGCCGGTGACAAAATTGAAACCAAGAGAGAATCCCGTTGCGAAATTACTTTGAGAAATGGAGATGTTACCCGGGTCGATGAAAATTCCATCTATACCCTGGAAGAAATTCAGGTGACCGAGGAGACGGTAAAAGCGACCTCGTTCCTGAGTATTGGCAAACTCTGGGCAACCATTCGGAAAATCTTCTCCGAAGATGATTATGTCCGGGTAAAATCTCCCTCTGCGGTCATTGCCGTGCGCGGTACCATTTACCGGCTGGATGTAGCCGAGGATTCTACCAGCCAGGTGCGGGTATATGATGGAGAGGTGGAGGTGAAGCCGAATCTTGCTTCAATGGGTTCAATGCAGCCACCAAAAATGGAACAGCCCAGGCAGGCAGGTCCGCCCACCGACGTACCAGGTCCAACCGATATTGCCGGTCCGAGAGATGTGTCAGAAAAAGAGTGGATTGAGATTGTGAAAGCGCAGCAGCAACTGCTGGTGAAACCGGACGGTACGGTTCAGAAATCCGATTTTGACTTGGTTGATGATGCCAAATCCGACTGGGTGCAGTGGAACAAAAAACGGGATGAAATGCTGGGCAGGTAGTTCAAACTACTCCTGCTTCAAAAAAACATCCAAAGGGACTTCAGGGTAACTTGAAGTCCCTTTGGATGTTTTAAATAAGATTATTTCATTTATAAATAATTCCCATTTCCACTTATAAGTATTATTCGGAATGATTTGCGCTCTTTATTTATTTCTCTTAATTTTATCGCTCTGAAGAATAAAATAAGGTTGTTTACAGGAGACATGGTATGGCGCAAAATTTAGTGGAAAAGATTGCTCAACGGTATGCGTTTGGTCTGGATGAAGGTCAAATTGTACACAGCGGGGATTTCATCTCTATCCAGCCGGCCTACGTGATGACCCATGACAATACCGGGGCGGTTATACCTAAATTCAAATCCATCGGCGCTAACAAGATCGCCAATCCCCGCCAGCCGGTATTTACCCTGGATCATAACGTCCAGGACAAAAGTGAAAAGAACCTGCAGAAATATGCGGCAATCGAGGCTTTCGCCAAACAAATGAATGTCGATTTTTATCCCGCTGGAAGAGGCATTGGCCACCAGATTATGTGTGAGGAAGGTTATGCCTGGCCCGGGACGATGGTGGTCGCTTCCGATAGCCATTCCAATATGTATGGCGGACTCGGATGCCTGGGAACGCCGGTAGTAAGAACCGATGCCGCAGCTATCTGGGCGACCGGCAGAACCTGGTGGCAGGTCCCGCCTGTGGCAAAGGTAACCTTGAAGGGAAAATTGAGGAAAGGGGTAACCGGTAAGGATGTAATCATAACCCTGTGTGGTTTTTTTAACAATGATGAGGTTCTGAATTATGCGGTGGAATTTACCGGTGATGGAATCAACAGTTTAAGTATCGATCAAAGATTGACCATTGCCAATATGACTACCGAATGGGGCGCTCTGGTTGGTCTTTTTCCGGTGGATAAGATGACTATAGAGTGGTTGAAAAAACGGGCAGATTTTATCAAAAAACGCGGCCTGGCTGGTGTACCGTCCGATGCTGATGGAAAAGGAATTCATCCCAGACTGAGTGCCGAGAGAATTCAGAAACTGGAAAAGGAATTGAAGAATCTTGAGGCTGATGAAAATGCCTATTACAGTAAAGAACTAATCCTGGATTTAGATACAGTTCAACCTTTTGTTTCCGGACCCAATACGGTTAAAGTGATGACTTCCCTTCCCGAGGCAAGGGAGAAAAATATTAAGATTGATAAAGCCTATCTGGTTTCCTGTGTGAACAGCCGGGTGGAAGATCTGTCTGAAGCAGCAGCAGTGGTGAAAGAAAAAAAAGTGGCCCCGGGTGTGGAATTTTATATTGCTGCAGCCTCGAGCGAGGTGCAATCGGAAAGTGAGAAAAGGGGAGACTGGCAGGCACTACTGGATGCCGGAGCGATTCCATTACCACCGGGTTGCGGACCATGCATCGGCCTTGGAATTGGTTTACTGGAAGATGGAGAAGTGGGTATATCGGCAACCAACCGCAATTTTAAAGGACGAATGGGTTCACGGAATGCCTTTGCTTATCTGGCATCGCCGGCGGTTGTGGCAGCCTCGGCCATTTCTGGTAAAATTGATTTCCCGGATCATCTCGATTCCAGTCCTACTTTGGGTAATATAATCGAACGCAAAAAACCTGTCTCGGAAGAAGTGGATGTTAAAATTTTATCTGATTTCCCGGATATTCTGGAAGGTGAACTCATCTTCTGCTATCAGGATAATTTGAATACAGACGGGATATACCCCGGTAAATATACCTACATCGATGAATTTACCCCGGAACAACAGGCTGGTGTGGTGATGGAGAATTATGATCCCAAATTTAAGTCACTCGCCAGGAGCGGGGATGTGCTGGTGGGTGGATTTAATTTCGGCACCGGAAGTTCGCGTGAACAGGCCGCCACGGCCCTTAAATATTTTGGAATCCGGCTGGTTCTGGCCGGCTCTTTTAGCGAGACCTATAAGCGCAATGCACTGAACAATGGTTTCCTCACCCTGGAGGCTCCCGACCTGATAAAAGATTTAAAGGAAAAATTTGGGGATAAATCCTTAACTGTCCGTACCGGTTTGAAGGCACAAATCAACTTTAAGAAATCCAGAGTGGAAGTGGATAATAAAAAATATGAAATCGGTCCGGTAGGGGTAGCAGCACAGGAACTGGTTATATTTGGCGGACTGGAAAACTGGGTGAAAAAACAGTTGGATTAATTTTTATTTAGGCTAGGATATTCGGAAGGAGATAAATGAATATTTCCCGGGGTTTTGCCAGCGATAATAATGCCGGGGTGCATCCCGATATTTTGAAGGCACTTGATGAGGTAAATCAGGGCCACGTCATTGCCTATGGCGACGATCCCTATACCGCTCAGGCTGTTGAAAAGTTTAAAGAACATTTCGGAAATGAGATCGATGTTTATTTCGTGTTCAATGGTACCGCCGCCAATGTCCTTGGTATTACTGCATTAACCCGGTCCTTTAATTCAATTATCTGCTCGGACCTGGCCCACTTGCATGTGGACGAATGTGGGGCACCGGAAAAGTACACTGGATGTAAACTACTCACTGTCCCTTCGCCGGATGGCAAATTAACCGTCGATGGAATTCAAGGTCATCTTCATGGGTTCGATTTTGAACATCATGCCCAACCGAAAGTGGTGTCCATTACTCAGACCACCGAAATGGGAACCATCTATCGCCCGGAGGAAATTCGGAAAAACGCCGATCTGGTCCATGGTTATGACATGTATCTGCATATGGATGGAGCCCGATTGTCCAATGCCGCAGTGAGTTTAAACTGCGGATTCCGCGACATAACCGGTGATGCTGGTGTAGACGTGCTCTCCTTTGGCGGTACCAAAAATGGCATGATGTTTGGTGAAGCGATTGTTTTCTTCAATAAAAATCTAACCGGGGATTTTAAGTATATCCGGAAACAGGGTATGCAGCTTGGTTCAAAGATGCGCTTTATTTCGGCTCAATTTAATGCTTTACTTTCCAATGATCTGTGGCGGCGGAATGCCAAGCATGCCAATGAGATGGCCAGGTATCTGGAGGAGAAGGTAAAGCCGATTTCCGGAGTTAAAATTACCCAACCAGTGGAGGCCAATGCGGTTTTTGCCATTTTACCGGCTGAGTTCATACCGGAATTGCAAAAACAGTTCTTCTTTTATGTATGGGACGAAAACACCTCTGAAGTTCGCTGGATGACTGCCTTCGATACCACCAAAGAGGATATTGACAAATTTGCTCGCACCCTGGAAACCATACTGGGTAAATAAATTTGATTTTCCGGTTAACCAGTTAATTCTTTAGTAAATATAAATTTTATGAATTCAGCGAAGAAATCAAAATACCAGCCACCTTTTCCGGTTATTTACCAGGATGAGGACATCATTATTGTTGACAAACCGGTTGGTTTGCTGGCGGTTCCGATTCCACGTTCTCGGGCGAAAAATGCCCGGGATATGTTAAACCAATATCTGACCGCCCGAAAACAAAAAGCCATTATTGTCCACCGCATCGATCGCTATACCTCCGGACTTATGGTTTTCGCCAAAAATAAAAGGGCCCATGGTAACCTGGTCAAACAGTTTCTTGCCCATACTCCCAAAAGGGTGTATCTTGCTTTGGTGAGAGGCGTGCCTGAGCCGCGGGAAGGTGCGTTGAAACACTATTTAAAGTTAACTAAAGTCGGATTCAGGCAACAGATTGTAAGAGGGGAGGATGAAGGCGGCAGTCTGGCAGTAACCCGTTATAAGGTACAGGAAGATTTCAGGGAAGCGGCGCTGTTGACCATTGAGCTGGAAACCGGTCTGAAAAATCAAATTAGGGTGCAACTCAATGCGGCCGGGCATCCGATTATTGGCGATCGCCATTACGTGAGGGAGGAGACAAAAGAGAAACTAATAGATCATCAGGCCCTGCACGCCTATCGACTGGGCTTTATTCATCCCAGTAAGGGAAGATTTGTAGAGTTTGAAGCAGCACTTCCACCGGATTTTTTTAAGCTTCTGCAGAAATTACGGGCAGCCGCTAAATAATAACCCTGATCCAGATTAACAATAATTCCATTAAATCCTTCCCTCTTTTTGAAATTACTCTGTTGCAGTTTTTAGGGAGATTGTTTAATTTTAACGGATTTATAAATCTTTAACTGATGAGGAGTTTCTATGACTGAAATAATTGATGTGCTGGCCCGGGAAATTCTGGATAGTCGGGGTAATCCCACTATCGAAGTGGAAGTCCTGCTGGAAAGCGGATATGTGGGAACAGCAGCGATACCTTCCGGGGCATCCACCGGAGAACATGAGGCAGTAGAGTTGCGAGATGGCGATAAAAGCCGCTACAGTGGTAAGGGTGTGCTCAAGGCGGTACAGAATGTAAATGACATTATTGCCGAAGAGATTATTGGTTTCGATTCTACAGATCAGATTATGATAGACAAATTGATGATCGATCTGGACGGAACCGAAAACAAAGGAAAATTAGGGGCAAATGCTATTTTAGGCGTATCTCTGGCTGTGGCCAAGGCGGCAGCTGCTGCATTGGGGCTTCCCTTCTACCAATATCTGGGTGGTGTAAATGCCAAAGTTTTGCCGGTCCCGATGATGAATATTCTGAATGGCGGTAAACACGCAGATAATAATGTGGATTTGCAAGAATTTATGATTATGCCGGTGAATGCGCCTAATTTCCGAGAATCTCTCAGAATGGGTGTCCAGGTTTTTCATTCCCTGAAAAAAGTACTCTCAGGCAAGGGTTACAACACTGCGGTTGGTGACGAGGGTGGTTTTGCTCCGAATTTAAAATCCAACGAAGAAGCGGTTGAAGTTATTCTTGAAGCCATAGAAAAAGCTGGCTTTAAAGCGGGCAAGGATATTTATCTGGCACTGGATCCGGCCAGCAGCGAGTTCTATGATGCCAAGCGGAAAGTCTACATGCTTAAATCCGAGAAAAAGGAATTATCCTCGGAAAAGATTGTGGATTACTATGCCAACTGGGTAAAGAAATACCCGATTATTTCCATTGAAGATGGTATGGCCGAGGACGATTGGGATGGCTGGAAAATAATGACCGATAAGCTCGGGAAGAAGATTCAAATCGTAGGCGACGATATTTTTGTCACCAACACCAAGCGGTTGAGAATGGGCATCGATAAAGGTATCACCAATTCCATCCTGATTAAATTAAACCAGATCGGTACCGTTACTGAAACCCTGGATTGTATTGAGATGGCTCACCGGGCTGGTTTCACCACAGTCATATCTCATCGTTCGGGCGAAACCGAGGATAGCACGATTGCCGATGTGGCTGTGGCAGTTAATGCCGGTCAGATTAAAACCGGTTCGGCCTCACGCAGCGACCGGATTGCAAAATATAACCAGCTTTTGCGAATCGAGGAAATGTTGGGAGATGAAGCCCAATTCTATGGAAAGAATGTGCTGAGGAAATAAAGCAAATCTTTATGAAAAACGGGGAAGCAATTTCCCCGTTTATTTCTAATTATATGAAAAAAACCAGGAATAAAAAGCGAACTGCCCATCGGACCTTTAGAAAAACGCCAACCAAATTTGGGGTCTTAAGGTGGATAATAGCCGGGTTAATCATTTTTATTTTAATGGTTTTTCTTACCGGGAATAAATCTCTTATTAAATTGTATTTCCTGAATCAACAAAAAGATGACCTGCAAGAACAGAAGGAGGAACTTCTGGAACAGAATGCTCAACTGAAAGATGAGATAAAAAAGCTGGAAACAGATGATAAGTATATCGAGAAAATTGCCCGGGAACGCTATAATATGAAGAAAAAAGATGAAGAAGTTTATGTGGTTGAACCGGAATAAGTAATAACCTGTATGACCATAATTGTCAAAAATCAAACCTTCTATTTAAATCTTTGCTTTTCCCATTTTATTCTTTAAAATAATCTTTAATGAAAAACCGAATGCTGATTTGGTTGCAAAAAAGCGGAGCAATTCTCGCTGTTTCTTTTATCGTAGTGGCGGGTGGAGTTGCCAATGCTCAGGATAATATCTACCAGGTCAATGTAAACAAAGATAACCTTTCCTGGATCTGGCTTGGTCAACTTCAGCTAAATTATCAAACCGGTGGTAAATCCTCTTTTATGCTTCAAAACCACTTTTCCAGTAACCTGTTTCGGAAAACTATCCAGGGAGACCGCTGGCGGGATGACAACGATCTGATCAGTTCCTGGATTTATCGGTTTAACGGTACCACCCAGGCATCGACAAAATTGAAATCGAATATCTTCGCAGAAAAGAATAAACTATCCAGGTTCAGTAAACACCTGATTATGGAGGAAATTCTATACCAGCCTTCAGAGAATATTCAGCTGAAACCGGCACTTGGTTTTACCTATGAGGATATATACGGTTTTCAGGACCAGGGTTGGTATACCCAGATGGATGTTAAGGTGCGTAATTACGATTTAAGTGGTTATACCAACACCACTGATGCAAACAGTTCTCTCTTCTTCTTCCCGGACCGCAGAAATCAGGAGCATCGCTACTTTGTGGCCTTCAATAAAAAATTTTCAACTCAGGCATCGGATTCCATCCGGGTTGGTTATGAGTTTATTGAGAATTCTTATCCTGTGCTGACTAGTGGCTCCGGTGAAGATAAAAATCTGGAGAAGGTGGGTATAAATACCCGGTTTCTGTATAATGAGCTTTTTTATCGTTTCTCTGGCCATACCTTTTTCAATATTCAGACTGAATTGCAGACCAGGGATGCCAGCACCAGCAATCTCGACGTGCATAACCACCGGGAAGAAGTAAATTTTGCCAACAGATTTGGTATTCAACACCTGGGATCGAAATTTCAATCCGGTTTCATTTTTTCCAGTAGCCAGCAAACCAGTCTTTCTTCCAGAATTCCGATCAGCGGAATCGAATCCCGAACCGATATTGATGGTCTACAAGCCGCATTTAATTTTTTTGTGAATTGGTTTATCACACCCCGGGATGAATCAAGATTCACTTTTTCCTATACCAAATATGAATATTCCTCTCCCGATACCACCCAGATAATTGACGAGGATGATTTACGGTTTATTATCGATTTCAGATATCGGCACTTGTTTAGTCCGTATTTTGCTTTAACAGTAAAAACAAATCTGTATCTGTATCATCAGATTTATATTCATCAGAACCGTAGCGCTAATAACAACTGGAACCGGATTTTCCAATTAGCCCCATCCTTCTGGTTCTCAATTCCCAATGTTCTGGTACATACCAATCAGATTAAAATTCTGGCAAATTATACCGTTTATGATTTTGAAGATATCCTCCCGGAAGTCAGAAGCTATATCTTCCGGAAACTGATCTATTCCGACTCCCTGATTGTATTTTTAACCAATAATCTTAAATTCAATTTTGCCTATCAGCTGGAAAAAGGAGATAATGGTACATTTTTTAAAGATATCTTTGCCGAACAGATAAGTCGCGAAATCGTAAGTCATTTTATTGATCTGGGTTTGGTTTATACCCGGATTCAGGGAATACAGCTGACTACAGCCTTTAACTGGCAGATCCGCAGGGAGTGGAATATGTTTCCGGTGAGAAGGCAGGTGCGGGATTATTATAGTTTCGGCCCGCGGATGGTAGTTAGCTATAATATGAATCGGCGACTGCTTTTAAGTGTGGATTTCTCTCCCAGGATCTACCGGGATTTCAATATCGAGCGGCAGTATTACACCATGGCCAGAGTTAACCTGAATTATCTGTTTTAAATGCCTGCGATAACGCCAAATTCCCTTTCTAAAATCTAATCTTTAATCTTTTTTTGATTTTGCCATAGTAGTTGTATTTGATTTCAGGCTCGATAAATAAATTTTTGGGGATGGGGTAGTACTTAATTTTACATTTGTCCATTCCCGGTTTTACCTGCTATATTCAAAAGTACAAATATTCTTTAGAAATTGATTCAAAATCAGATGGGGCTTTTCCTGATAAAATATCTTTTTGAGGAACAATTCGTTCTCAATTTGAATTTTAATAAAAACGTTTCCGAGGTACTTTAATGAAATTTATTTTCTTGCTATTTATCCTGCTCTTTCCATACATGCTTTTTGCTGACATCACAGTGTTAAAACAGACTTCGAATTCTGTTGTTTTCGAATTTCGGATGGATAACATCACCCGAACGTTTATGGAAAACGGAACGGATAAATATGTCCAATATTCCTTTGATAATGCCGTATTTGAGCAGGAGGCAGGATTTCCGGCAATGCCTTCATTACGCACCAGACTGGCGGTTCCGGTGGGATCGAAAATAAGATATCAGGTATCTCTCCAGGAAACCGAGAGTCGCACCGGAGAAGATATTGTTCCACAAGTTTATTCAACTTTGTCTGACAAATCCCTGCCCTTGATCCGAAACGATTTTATCTATTCTGTCCCATATCCGTTTCCCGGGGAAAATGTTAAGTTGGGGAAAGCCTATAATTTCAGAGGTGTGAATGTCGTCTCGCTTCAGATCAATCCGGTCCAATATTTTCCCGCCGAACACCGGATAGATATTCATAAACGAATTCAGGTGACTATTAATTTTCAGGGGGGACAGCCATTAACCTCACCCAGGAAATTAAGCGCGTCGGAAATCAGTCTGCTCTCGGGTAAAGTAATCAATGTGGAGCAGGCCGGGATATTTTCCTTTCCGGTTTCCACCACGCTTCGGAAAATAATGGCGAATTACGATTTTAGCACCGGGCCCTGGTTTCGGATCCCGGTAAAAGAGGAGGGTATATATCGGATTACCGGTTCATTTCTGCAATCCCAGGGGATTGATATCAATAGTATCAATCTGGACGGTGTACATCTTTACAATTATGGTGGTTTTGCCCTTCCCTATGAAGTTCAGAGCACCCGGCCATCGGATCTGAACGAGATTGCGGTTGAGGTAGTAGATGTGGATCAGGATGGGGTGATGGATGCCGGGGATAAGATTTTGTTTTATGGAAAGGGAATGGGTGGCTGGCGTTTCGACAGTTTTTCCGGGGATTGGAAATACCAGGGAAATCCGGATGGCAGCCCGACTCTGTTTCCCTATGACGATACTAATTATTATCTCTTTACCTACAATAGCTTTCCCGGCAAGAGGATACAGACAGTTGCCTCACCCCAGTCAGCGAATCCGGTAAACCGGAGCAAATTCAGAGATTACTATCATTTTGAAGAAGACGACTATAATATTCTTTCGTCCGGCTTGGACTGGTATTGGTTAAGGATGACCGGATTGAGTGACCGAAAAACGACCACTTTTTCCATGCCTCAGAATATCGCCAATGATACTACGCGGATGCTTTTCACATTTAAAGGCAGCTCGGGGAGCCTTTATGGGGTAACCGAAACTTTCCGCTATACCCTGAAACCGATTCTGAATAATCAGGTGTTATTTGACGACCTGACTTTTACCAATAATATTTCCAGATCCAGGACGCTCCAGTATCCGAATCTGTTTGCCTTAAAGGCCGGTTCGAATGAGCTACAGGTGGAGCACACCGGAAATCTGGATGGTTGCGAGGTGTTTCTGGATTACTTCGAAATAATAGTAAGGCGACCTTTTGTTGCCGAGAACAGCCAGCTGCGGTTTCGCGACCATTTCTCAAATAATACGCCGATTCAGTATACCATTTCCGGTTTACCATCCGGTACGAATGAAGTTTGGGATATTTCCGATTTTGCTAATATTAGACGGATAACACCCTTGCAGAATGGCAGCACGGTAAGGTTTCAGGATGCTTCCATGGAATTAAAAGCTGCTCAGTATTATGTGTTTGGTTCAGGGGCGGTTAAAAATGTTGGTCAGATGGAAACTAGAGAAAATCACCCCAATTTACGCGATCCATCCCGAAAAGCAGAATTTTTGATCATTACGCCGGATGAGTTTTATGACGCGGCGGAATTCCTGGAGGTCTGGCGTGAAACCCAAATTCCGGATCGCTTGGAAACGGAGAGGGTACGGTTAAGTGAAATATTTGATGAGTTTGCTTCTTCGGTGAAGGATGTTACCGCAATCCGGGATTTCATCAAGTATGTCAATGATTCCTGGGGTGATACCCTGAAGTACGTGCTGTTGTTTGGGGATGGCCATTATGATTACCGGAATATCAAGCTGGTAGAAGAACCCAATTATATCCCACCGTTTGAGATCACCAATAACGGAGAAGTAGACAGCCGGGAAACAGATAATTTTTATGTGGCTTTGGGATTTCCGGGCGACCTCCGCTACATCGATCCGTCCTTACCGATTGCCCGACTGCCTTTCAGTTCGCTGGATCAGATAGCCACCTATCGGGAGAAGGCAGAAAAGTATGCCCGTACTTATCTGGTGGATCAGGAAAAAAATGGCTGGCAGGACTGGTTAACTTTCGTCGCGGACGATCAGTATGGTGGTTCCGGTTCGAATCATGAATTATCCTATCATCTGCAACCTACTGAATATATCATCAATAATTACGTCCCGCATAAATTTAATATCGATAAAATATATCTGCACGATTACGATCGAATCCCTGGTGGATTGGGCCGGTGGAAACCCAAAGCAACTGA
This sequence comes from uncultured Calditrichaceae bacterium, assembly GCA_964452045.1. GTDB lineage: Bacteria > Calditrichota > Calditrichia > RBG-13-44-9 > RBG-13-44-9 > CAYVKM01. The sequence goes on along the minus strand of CAYVKM010000031.1, from coordinate 4,533 downwards.
AGACCTGCTGAACCGCATTAACCGCGGCACGCTGCTGATCAACTTTTTTGGTCACGGGGATCCGGATACCTGGGCGCATGAATCTGTGCTAAACCGATCCCGGGATTTACCGAAATTTCAGAATGTCTATCGGCTTCCATTGTGGGTGGCTGCCACCTGCACCTGGGGAAAATATGACAATCCTTCGCGTCCATCTATGAGTGAGGAACTGATCTGGTTACAGCAAATGGGAGGCATCGGGGTTATTTCCGCCAGTCGTCCGGTTTATGTGTCGGGAAACAAAGATTTTGCTTATAAATTCTATCAGAAGCTTTTCAATAACCGGTCCGAAACTCAGCAAAGTACTCTGCTGGGCGATGCTTTCTTTAATGGTCTAAACACCTCAGCGAACTATCAGAAGTTCCATTTATATGGCGATCCCACATTACAGCTTGCTGATCCGAAATATCAGGTAAAGATTCTATCGGTAGAGCCGGATACGCTAAAGGCGTTATCCACAGTTCTCGTCCGGGCAGAAGTTCTCGATGAGTCGGATAATTCCCTGGCCAATTTTGATGGGTATGCGGTTTTGCATGTATTCGATGCGGTGGACAGTACCTTTGTGGTGGACCCGGATGTGAGTGAGCGGTATAATTATGTTTATAATGGTGGAACAATATTTAAAGGCCTGGTCTCAGTGAATGCCGGAGAACTAACCGGCCGCTTTATTGTGCCGAAATCCATCAAATACAAACTCTCCCGGACCGGACGGATAAGTTTATATGCCTGGTGTGACGAGCAGGGCGACGCTGTTGGTTTTAGTGACACCCTGTTGTTTTACGGCACCGAATCCCAGATAAACGATCAGGATGGGCCGGATATTGCGGTAGCATTCAAAGAGATGCCCAATTTCTTCGATGGAGATTTTATTCCTGCTCAACCAACCCTGCGGCTGGAAATCGAAGACGTTAGCGGCATTAATTTAACCGGAGAGGTAGGACACCGCATTGAACTGACTATCGATGAAGGGCTGAAAAAAGATGTCACCGAATTTTTTGTCTACGAGACGGACAGCTATCAAAAAGGAAAACTGGAATATACCATGCCCGCTCTATCCAGCGGAACGCACCAGTTAAAAATTACCTGCTGGGATAATCTGAATAACTATTCGGAACGGATGGTAACTTTCCGGACCACTGCGGCCAGCGAACTGATGGTCACTGAAATTGTTAATTATCCCAATCCCTTTGCTAATGACACCTGGTTTACTTTTCAGATGATCTCACCCAATGGTGGTGCAGAAGTGACGGTGAGTGTTTATACAGTGACCGGGCGGAAAATTCAGGAAATCAGGGGATTTGCTGAAGTCGGATTCAACAAGCTTTACTGGAACGGTCTGGATTATGACGGAGATATTCTGGCCAACGGTGTTTACCTCTACAAAATTGTGGTGGACGATGGAGACCACAAGGTCGAAAAAATTGATAAGCTGGCTGTGGTGAGGTAAAACTTTCCACAATTTTAAGAATCTGAAAAGATATGAGGATATGCCGGGAATGCATATCCTCATTTTTTTATCCGATATATTCATTTTTTAATTATTTTTTTTCCGATCTCTACCTATATTAGTTGCTTGTTCTGGCTGTGGAGAGCCCAAAGGTAAATTAAAGATATGATGCAAAACTTTCAGTTTCATTCAAAAATCACCCGGGAACCACCGGTCAACCAGATTACCGGTTATAAAATGCAGAATGGCCTGCAAGTTGTATTTCTGAAGAAAAAACAAACCCCGGTTGTGGCGGTGAATTTGTGGTATAAAGTGGGATCGAAGGATGAAAAGGCCGGTAAGAGCGGATTTGCCCACCTGTTCGAACACATGATGTTCGAAGGTTCAAAAAATGTCGCTAAATCAGAACATATGAAGTTGATCAATCAGGTGGGGGGTATGGTCAATGGATCGACTACCCAGGATCGTACCAACTACTGGGAGGTAGTGCCAAGTAATCAGCTTGAGCTGGCGCTGTGGCTGGAAGCAGACCGGATGCATTCCCTCAACATAACCCGGGAAAATTTCGAAAACCAGCGGGCTACCGTAAAAGAGGAACGACGGCTGCGAATCGATAATCAACCTTATATGCGGGTAGTCTATGAGCTGAAAGATGAACTTGCCTATTCCAATTTTGCTTATAAACACTCGGTTATCGGGTCCATGCAGGATCTGGACAATGCCACCTTAAAGGATGTCCGGGAATTTCACGATCTTTATTACCGGCCGAATAATTCGGTTTTGTCCCTGGTGGGAGATTTTAAGGTCTTAAAGGCGATTGATTTGATTGAGAAACATTTCGGTTCAATTCCATCTGGTTCGGATATAACGGCAGTGGATTTGACTGAACCGGTACAGCAATCCGAAACCCGGATAACCTATCAGGATCAGTTTGCTCCGTTCCCGGCAGTTCTGGTTTCTTACCATATACCGGAGCGGAAGCACCCGGATTATTATCCGATCAATTTGATCGAAAAAATTATGTTTGATGGCGAGAGTTCCCGCTTCTACCGTCGGCTGGTGGAGGAGGCCCAAACGGCTCTGCATGTGATTGGGGGCGAAGACGGTAAAATTGGTCCGGGATTGTTTTTTATATTTGCCCAGCTCAATCCCCGGAAATCCTTACCGGATTTGTTAGACCTGATCGATGATGAATTTTCCCGGCTGGGCAGCGAACCGGTGTGTGAGGCGGAGATTCATAAGGCCAAAAATAAAGTCAAATCGGATTTTATTGGACAGGAAGAATCGGTCCGGACCCATGCGGATATGTTGTCCTATTACAGCACGGTTTTCGATAATCCTGCATATTATTTGTCAGAAAATAGTAGCTATGAATCGATTGACGCGAAAGATCTCCTAAAAACGAGTGAGCAATATTTCCGAAAGGAAAATCGTTCGGTTATCGAAATTATTCCTAAAAATTCGAAATGAATCAGAAAAATAATTACTAAAACGATTTAATATTTTGCAAATAGAAATGAAAAAAAGAAATATCTCTCAGGAACATCCGCCGATCGATACGCAGTTAATCGACTTCAAATTTCCCAAGGTGCATGAGCATAACTTATCCAATGGTTTTCCATTACTGATCATTGAGCATCATGAAGTCCCGAAAGTTTACCTTCGGCTTGGTTACGATTTCGGCAGCAAAAGTGATCCGGTCAATAAAGCCGGGTTAAGTCAGATTCTATCATCCACCATCAAGAAAGGGACTAAAAGCCAGGATTATTATTCTATAATTGAAAAAATTGAGCAGATAGGCGGGGAACTGGATTCAATCGTAAGTGAGGATTTTTTCTTTGTGCATGGTGAATTTTTAAAAGAATATGTGGAAAAGGGTCTGGATATTTTAAGTGATATCGTTCAGCATCCGATATTTCCCGGGGAACACCTGGAGAAAGAAAGATTCAAACAGATTGCCGATCTGGAGAATGAAAAAAGTTCCCCTGATTTTCTGGCGCAGCGCAGAATGGACAAGGCTCTGTATACGCCGCATCCCTATAGTATTCATAAAACACTGGCTTCTCTGCAAGCAATAATGCGAGAGGACCTTCAAAGTTTTCATCACTCGTATTTTACATCCACCCCAGCACTTTTGGTTATTGCCGGCGATATTACTCAACAGGATGCCATTCGTTTGGCAGAAAAACATTTTGGTAAAATGGCATACACACCGGAAAAGAATCGAAAAAGTGATACTTTATATTCAAATGGGCAACGATCCATCCAAATTGTGAATCGGCCGGAATCCCATCAGGTTAATATTCTATTAGGGAATCTTACCTTTAACCGGAGTCATCCCGATTATGAGACCATGGCGGTAATGAGTAAAATTTTGGGGGGAGGGGGCAGCGGCAGACTTTTTCTGGATCTGCGTGAGAAAAAAGGATATACCTACGGCGCCTATTCTTCCCTGCAGGCCTATAAGGAGGCCGGGGCATTTATCGCCAATGCGGAAGTGAGAAATGAGGTTGTACCTTCCGCTCTGGATTCGTTTTTTGAACAGTTGGAAAAAATTCAGCATGAGCCGATCTCGCAGAAAGAACTACAGCATGCCAAACAGTATCTGATCGGCATTTTTCCACTACAGAATGAAACGGCGTCATCCATTGCTGCACTGGCTTTAAAACAAAAACTATACAATTTACCGGAAAATTACTGGGACGAGTATTTGGCTAAAATTGCCCGGATTGGTATTGCTGATATTCAGCTGGTAGCCCAAAAATATATCCGGCCTAAAGAGATGTCAATCGTGCTGGTGGGCGATGCCAATTCGTTGGCGGACAAAGTTGCTGCTTATGGCCCGGTTTTGGTTTACGATCTGGATGATAATCAGGTAAATTAAATGGGATTATTTTTACGAAATAGATCAATTTCAATCCTGCTCTGGCTCTGGGTAGCCGGTCTATTCCTGTCCGGAAAGAGCTGGGCGGTGGATCCTGCTGACGAACCAGTTAAAAGTGAAATATTGCAGGGGATTGAGCTGACCATCAACAATCAGTTCGATC
>CAYVKM010000030.1:0-37550 GCA_964452045.1 uncultured Calditrichaceae bacterium | reverse complement strand
GGTTCCTTGTCACGGAAAAAATCTTGGATGATTCTATCATAATGACCGGCCGCCCGAACCGGGGAGAGCATGGTATATATCCGGTGAATCTGAGCAGAGGGTATGGGTACATCCTTCAAGAATGCAGCAAAGGCATTATGAGCATTATTCATCGGGCTATCCCACGGTACACATCTTTCGTCCCCCCAGAAAATATGAACCTTTTCCCAGGGAATTTTATCAATATATGGTTTTTGCGAGAGTAACTTATAAGTTTCTCCGGGTGTATGTCCCCCGGAGAGGGCGACGGAAAATATTCCTTTCTCTTCAACAGCTTTTGAAGAGAGATCGGAAAACATCTGTGCAGCGGCTTTGCTTAATTTTTCACGATTGGGGAAAACTTTAATCATCACTTATTCTCCTCATTATCCTCTTCTTTGTTTAACTGCAATAAAATCCAATTATGACCATCTTTAGCAATTAAAGCCTCCGCGTCTTCCGGTCCCCAGCTTCCAGCGGAATAATTTGGAAAGTCCGTGGGTGGGGTGGAATCCCAAATTTCCAAAATGGGCATCAATAAATCCCAGGCTGCTTCCACCTGATCAACCCGCATGAACAGGGTGGCATCGCCCTCGATCACGTCCATCAACAATGTTTCATATGCATCCGGTGGTTGACCGGAATATGCCCGGCTATAGTTAAAGGTCATATCTTCGGGATTAAGCAACATCTTGAGTCCGGGTTGTTTGGCCTGAAATCGCAGCCTGATCCCCTTCTCCGGATAGATGCTTAAAACCAGTCTGTTCGCCTGCCAGTTTTCCACAGCTTCAATCGGAAAGGATTGATGCGGAACCGGACGAAATTGGATGGTAATAACCGATATTTTTTCAGCCATACGTTTACCGGTACGGACATAAAAAGGAACATCCTGCCAGCGCCAGTTGTCTACAAAAAACTTCACCGCGGCAAAAGTTTCCGTGCCGGAATTGGGATCGACTCCCTCTTCCTCCCGGTATCCGTTAACCTTATTCCCCTGAATCCAACCGGAGTCATATTGTCCCCTCACCGCATAACGGTGAACGTCATCCCGGTTATATTTTCTAATGGCATGCAACACATCCACTTTTTTATTACGAACCTCATCCGCATCAAAGGAAACCGGCGGCTCCATGGCAATTATACAAAGTAACTGCAGGATATGATTCTGGATCATATCCCGGAGAGCCCCGGCGTGATCATAATAACCACCCCGATGCTCCACACCCAGTTTTTCCGAAATAGTAATCTGGACATGATCGATAAAATTACGGTTCCAGATCGGTTCAAACAGCGCATTGGCGAATCGAAATGCCAGAATGTTCTGGATAGTCTCCTTACCCAGATAGTGATCGATACGATAAATCTGATTCTCATCGAAAGTTTTTTCAAGGATCCGGTTCAATTCCCTGGCACTCTGCAGATTGTGGCCAAATGGTTTCTCTACCACAATCCTGGTATTTTTCCGGTCTTTTGCCAATCCGGCTTTGCCGATTCTCGAGGTAACGGTTTCGATAAAATCCGGCGGTATGGCGAGATAGAATATTTTTATTGCTTTAGTATCCCACTCCTTTTCCAGTTTAGATATCCATTGTGAAATCTTCTGATAGGTTTCATTTTTAGTAAAATCCGCTTGCAAATAATTAACCCCAGACTCAAATTTTTTCCATTCTTCTGATTTTGATTTTCCCCGCCGGGAAAATTTATCGACTCCAGCATGTAACTGATCACGAAATTTCTTTTCAGAAATATCTTTGCTGTCGATTCCATAAAGGGCAAAATTTTCCGGAAGTCTTTCGTCCAGATATACATTATAGATGCCGGGAGTTAAAAGGCGCCAGGTTAAGTCTCCTGCCGCACCGAATATTATTAAAATAACTGCATCCTGATTTTTCTTTTTATCCATTTTTTACCCTTTTTTCTACACTTATTTTATCTATACTTTGAATTAATTGTGACAGTAATACCAGCTTATCCTTTCTCACTATTCAAAAATCTAAAAAAGTTTAATAATATTAAATGAAGGATTAATGAACACGACAGAGTTTAATTAAAGAACGAGCTAACGCCGGTGATTACTGAAGAGCACTTTGCCACCTTCTACGGTTTCAGGCATGTAATGGTAAACAACCCAGGCCCCTACCAGTGAAAGGAATCCTACCGTCAGAAAAGGTAATTCGAAAAACACCACCGCCAGCAGACCTGCCAATAGCGGCCCGATGGCCAATCCCAGACCGAATCCCATGGTAATTATACTCATCTGCCTTCCTTCGCCTCCGGTAGATGCCAAATCTCCTGCCACCGCAAATGCCGGTGCAGCAACCCCAGCTGCAGCTACACCCTGGAATATCCGTAATAAAATAAAATGAAAAAACGATCCGGACTTACCCAGCAGAGCCGTAGCCGGGGCCATTAATACCATGCCGAGAATAATAATTGGTTTTCGTCCAATAAAATCCGAGAGACGGCCCAGTGGAATCTGAAAAAGAAGACGACCAATTATAAGTACACTGAAAGCGATACTGAAATCAAAGGCGTTGATTTGAAGCCGGGCATTAAATTCATTTTCCAGCGTAGTGACCATCGAAAAAGAGCTGGCCATGATGAATGTGGCGATGGCCGCGCTTACAATTCCACTATTCAGAATAGAGGTATCGATAATTTTAAATTTGCGGGAGGATTTAATTTCTTCCGGGACAGGGACATCCTTAACCCAGAAATAAACCATGAGCATGGCAACAATCAGCAGACCGGCACCCGCATAAAATGCAGTATTAAATCCAAAATGAACTTTTAAATAACCCCCAATCAAAGGGCCTGTTGCAAAACCAACCATTCTTAAAGTACTGTAAATACCCATTGAGCCGCCCCGGGTCTCTTTCTGCGTGATGACCGCCATCAATGCCATGGATGCCGGAATGGTCATGGCCACCCCGATGCCCTGTAACGTTCTCAACAAAAAAAGGTCTAAAAAACTGCTGGCAAAAACGAAAGCGAGTGTGGCAAGACTTATCACTCCCAACCCTGAAATTATCAGAATTTTACGCTTCCCCAGCCGATCGCTTAAGGCTCCGGTAAATGGTTGAGCAATAGAATTAATTAGCCCATAAGAAGCCAGAAGGATCCCCACCATTACCGGCAAAGGCATGTGGAAGTAAACATGCGGTATTTTTGCCACAAAGAGAGGAATAACAATAAACAGGATGCTATTCCCCATGGCATCTGCCATCCGTGCTACTGATAGCGCCAGCACGGCCCGGTTTAAACCTATGGATTTAAGAAATGAATTCATCTCATATTTAATGATAAGATTACAAAGGATAATTTAGTCAATATACCAGGAGAAATGAAGAATAAATGAAGCTAAAAATTGAGGGCATCCCTGTTTAATAAACAAAATTTACCGTAATTTGGGTTACTTTGCGGGTGGCACTTCCGATCAGTTTATTTGATTCATATTTTGGGGAAGTATTATTCGGAACATGGTTCCTTTTCCCACTTCACTCTCAACTTCGATGTGGCCCCCATGCGATTCTACAATGAGCTTACAGATTGAAAGACCCAGCCCGCTGCCTCCCGTGGCTCTGGACCGGTCTTTTTGCACCCGGTAAAATCTCTGAAAAATATGGGGCAGGTGTTCTTTGGGAATTCCCACACCGTTGTCGCGAATTTCCACTGAAACAAAACCATCCTTAGGTCTCAGGGAAATCCAGATTCTCCCGTTTTCGGGAGTATACTTAGAGGCATTATCAATGAAATTAAAGAAGAGCTGATAAAGCCGGTTTTTATCTCCCTGTATAGAGAACTTTGGCAGTTCGACGATCTCTATATTCTGTTGTTTCATTTCCGCCAGAACTTCCGTATCAGCAGCCACATCCCGGATCAGATCATCCAATTGCAATTGAGAAAATTCAAAATTAGAGCGAACAGATTCAGTTTGTGAGAGTAACAACAAATTATTTATCATGTGACTTAAACGGGAAATGATTTCAATATCCTGGACCATCTTCTCTTTAAGTCCCAGAGTTATTTTGGGATTATTCAACTCACCTTCCCAGTATGCCCTTAGCGTAGCAAGCGGTGTTTTAAGTTCGTGAGCGGCATCCGCCAGAAACTCCTGCTGACTGGCAAAGGCTTTTTCAAGCCTGTCTAAAAGGTTATTTAATACTTCGGTGAGCTTTCCGAGCTCATCTTCTGGATTGACCACCGGAAGGCGATCACTGATATTGGTGTAGCTGATCTGAGTAGCTTTGTTGGTTATCTGATTTATGGGCTCCAGAGATCTCTTGGTAAGAATATAACTGGCGCTTGCCACCAAAACTACTGCAAAGAGTATGGACACCCCCAGGACCTTTAACAAATTTTCCATGGAATCCTCAAGCCGCTCCATGGGGAGACCTACCACAACCCAGCCAATAAATCTATCTTCAGAATAGAGCTGGCGGGCAATAACCCGAAAAGTTATTCTACCGGGAGAACTGTATAAATATGGGGTTCGCTGTTTTACATTCACTTCTTTGAGATATCCTATTTCAACCGTGTTTTCAGGAAGGGGTATGTTCAGGTTTACCAGCCGGGTTATGGGGGAGGCATATAATATTTCCCGGGAGACATTATAAACCAACAGGTAATGATCAACATAGTTATTCATGTGATCCGGACCGAATAAAAATCCCTGAAAATGCCCGAAAAACGGATCGTAATCCCTTTCAATGGTATCCGCCAGAATATTGAGTTCCTTATCCAGGGCATCGAACAGGAGCCGTCGCATCCCCAGATAGGTAGCAAGACTGAAAACAATTAAAATGATTAATGAAAGCACAAAATACCAGGAAGTAAGCCGTATCCGTATTTTCATTATTCTTCCTTGATCATATAACCGACGCCGCGAACAGTCTGTATTAATTTCTTTGTTTCATCATCACCCAATTTTTTACGAAGATTTTTTATGTGGACATCCACAAAATTAGTCATGGTAAATAAATCAAAATTATCCCCCCAGACATGTTCTGCAATAGACAGACGGGACAAGACCCGGTTTTTATTATACAGCAGAAACTCCAGAATTGAGTATTCTTTGGTGGTAAGGGTCATTGCTTTCCCTTGGCGAAATACTTCATGAGTGCTGGTATCGACTTCCAGATCTCCAATTTTCAGGACGGATGATTTTGAATCGGTTGGGCGGCGAAGCAAGGTCCGAACCCGGGCCAATAATTCGGGAATAGCAAATGGTTTGGTAAGGTAATCATCGGCACCGGCATCTAAACCGGAAACCTTATCCTCAACCCGATTTTTCGCGGTTAGCAGTAGAACCGGCACCGATAATTTCTCCCGACGAATTTCTTTTAATACCTGCAATCCATTTAACCTGGGCAATAAAATATCCAGAATAACAAGATCGTACTCTTCAGTGAGTGCCTGTTCTAAACCGTTTCGACCATCGAATGCTACTTCGGGATGATATTTCTCACTCTCCAGCACACTTTTAATTCTTAAAGCCAATGATTCTTCGTCTTCAACAATAAGTATTCTCATCTCAGTGCCTTCAATGGTTTTTTCTTTGGAATATATTTTAAAATCCTTTTAGAATCCATGATTTTTATACCCATTCATTTTTAAATCTTCTATCCATCTTCAAACCAGCCATTAATAAAAAAAACAAACAGAGGGTAATCCCGGAGGATACCCTCTGCTTGTAAGGTGCCTGTTTATTTTTGGGGCATCGTGAAGGCAATGAACAGATTTGCATCATCTCTGAGCAGGTAGAATAATAAATTATCCCCCGGTTTTACCTGTTTCATAATCTTGTTGAACTGGTCAACCGATTCAATAGCACTTCTATTCAGTTTCAGCACAACATCACCTTCCTGCAACCCTGCCTGGGCAGCAATTCCTTTCGGATCAATTGAAGTAACAACCACACCCTGCACCTGCTGCGGGAGCTGGTATTTTGAAATCATATCGGGTGTAATATTGGCGACCTTCATACCGATCTTATCAAAATTAGATTCACCCTGGGCTTGTGCTTCCAGCTTTTCCTGTTCCTTGGTATTCAGTTCTTCCAGCTTCACTTTTACTTCCATAGGTTTATCATTGCGCAAAACCTTCAGGGTTACTGTCGTTCCGGGCGAGGTGCTCGCTATCCAGGTACTTAACTCAACGGTATTGGTAATGTCTTTACCATTTAATTGCAGAATAATATCTTCCGGTTTTAGACCTGCTTTCATGGCCGGGCTATTATCCTGAACCTTGCTGATAATCACCCCCTGCGGCGAGCTCAATTTCATGGCCTGGGCAATTTCCGGTGTCACATTCTGAATATAGACACCTAACCATCCTCGTACCACTTTGCCGGTTTTGATGATATCGTTCATGATTTTCTGTGCCAGATTGGAAGGAATGGCAAATCCAATTCCCATATTACCACCGGTCTGGGTGGCAATAGCAGAATTGATCCCAACCAGTTCGCCTTCCACATTCACCAGTGCACCACCGGAGTTACCCGGATTAATAGCTGCATCGGTTTGGATATAATCTTCATACTGGCTCAGACCAACACCACTTCGTCCTTTGGCGCTGATAATTCCCGCGGTAACTGTGTGTTCCAGCTGGGGATTTAAAGGGGAACCAATTGCTAATACCCAATCGCCTACACGAGCCTTATCCGAATCCCCGATTTTAATCGGAGTCAAACCCTTGGCATCAATGGTAATTACCGCCAGGTCTGTTCGCGGATCTGTGCCTTTAACTTTAGCAACATATTCACTGCCATCCAGCAGCTGTACTTTTATATTTTCTGCCCCATCGACCACATGATTGTTGGTGAGGATAATTCCGTTTTGATCAACAATTACGCCGGATCCCAGCCCATGCTGGACCAAATCTCCCTGCTGCTGTGGTATTTGAAAGAACTTCTTAAAGAAGTCGTCACCAAAAAACTGATTAAAGGGCGAACCGGCTGATCCCTGCATTTTGACCTTGGTTTCAGTGAAAATAGTCACCACCGAGGGATTGACCTCTGCAGCAACAGAAGCAAAAACATTACTTAACTGTTGCGCGATGTTCATATCCGCTGGACTGGCCTGTGGTGTTTCTGAACTCTGCTGAGTGACCATCTTGGTAGGCGTCTGTGCGCTGGTGGTCTGATTCCATTCAAATCCCACGGCAATTACTAATCCAATGATTACCCCCATCAACAGGTAAACCCAAAATTGATGAGACATTTGTTTCTTAAACATGATAAAATCCTCCATTAAAAAATTAATGTTTGTTTAATTGTAAAAATATTTTCGTCTTGATAAATTAATTACCTTTGATTCGATATTTTTTCTTTCCATCAAAACGCTGACAAATTTTATTGCAGCTAAATGAAGAATTTATGAAGAATAGAAAGAATATTTTTTTGTCTGAAATCATGACCACCGGAAGAAGAACTCAAGCAATCTGAAATTTATCGGTTCAATGATAAATCGGATAAACGGTTTTTGTTCTAAGAAACCGGATAAACAGGATGCAAATCCGTCCACCAACAATTATATTTAGTGATAACAAATTCAAATTAGATTAGAAACAATGAGTGAAAATTTTTTAATCGGTCTTTCGGCTATTATTGTCCTTGGAATTGTGGCTCAGTGGATTGCCTGGCGAATTCAGGTTCCTTCTATCCTGGTGTTATTGATTACCGGGTTTTTAGCCGGGCCGGTTACCGGATTCATCGATCCGGGAAAATTATTGGGTGACAGCCTGTTCCCGATTGTTTCAATTTCCGTTGCCATTATTTTGTTTGAAGGGGGCCTAAGTCTCCACTTCCCGAAGCTGAAGGGGGTGGAGGACGTGGTGAGACAACTGGTCAGTACCGGAGTAATTGTCACCTGGATTACTGCCACAGCAGCAGCCTATCTGCTCTTAGATCTTAGCCTTTCCTTATCTATATTGCTTGGGGCAATTCTGGTAGTAACCGGACCGACGGTGGTTATACCGTTGCTTCAGCATTTGCGGGTGGTTAACCGAATTGGTTCGGTGGCCCGCTGGGAGGGAATCATTAACGATCCCATCGGCGCTTCCCTGGCCGTCCTGGTATTTGAGGTCATTCAAACCAGCGCCGGAGAATCCGTGACCACCGTAATTCTGAGCGGTTTTATCAAGACCATATTTCTGGGAATCGGATTGGGGTTTGTTGGGGCAGTAATCATGGTTCTGTTCATGAAAAAATACTGGATTCCCGATTATCTGCAAAGCCCGTTCGCTCTAATGATGGCAGTATTAGTGTTTGCCGCTTCAAATTTTTTTCAACATGAATCAGGTTTACTGGCTGTAACCATGATGGGAATATTTTTAGCCAATCAAAAATATGTGACGATTCAGCACATCGCCGAGTTTAAAGAAAATTTGCGGGTACTGCTGATTTCCGGTTTGTTTATTTTACTGGCTGCCCGTCTGCAAACCGAAAGTCTGAGCTATATAAATCTCAATTCCCTTATTTTTCTGGGAGTGTTGATATTCGTTGCCAGACCACTGGCGGTGTGGTTATCCACAATCCGGAGTCAGCTAAACTGGAAGGAGCGGGTTTTTCTTTTCTGGATGGCCCCGCGTGGTATCGTGGCAGCAGCCGTTTCATCGGTATTTGCCCTGGCCCTGCTGGAAGGAAATCACCAGCAGGCGGTGGTGCTGGTCCCAATGATATTTTTGGTTATCATTGGAACTGTTACTTTCTATGGATTGACCGCCGCTCCGGTCGCCAGATGGTTAGGTCTGGCAAAAAGTAATCCACAGGGAGTAATTTTTGTCGGCGCCCACGATTGGGCACGGGCTATGGCCAGGGAACTACAGGACACCGGTATTCAGGTTTTATTGGCCGATAGTAACTACCAAAATATTTCCTCTGCCAGAATCGAAGGTCTGCCAACCTATTACGGTAATATACTTTCCGAAAGTGCCATCGATGAGATCGATACCAGCGGATTGGGACGCTTGATCGCTTTAACCGCCAACGATGAGGTTAATTCACTGGCGGCACTTCATTTTATGGAAATTTTTGAACGGGCCGAAGTGTATCATTTGCCAGAGAATACCAAACGGGGCGGAAGTAAAAGTGAGGTTTCCCGCATTCTGAAGGGAAGGACTCTTTTTGGCAATGATATTAATTACGATACGCTTTCAAATTTATTCAGCGATGGGGCAGAATTGAAATCCACGCCATTGTCCGAAGAATTCGACTATAAGGATTTCCGAAAACATTATAAGAATTCTTACATTCCTCTTTTTTTAGTAGATGAAGATGGAAATTTGACGGTAATAGCGACCGATAATACACCTACCCCCGAACCAGGACAAACCCTGATAAGCCTGATCAAAAAAATTGAGGTGAGTTTACCTTAAGTTAACCTGATGATAAATGTTGTCTTTTGACCGATGACATCCAGATTGAAAAAAGCAAGCAGCTTTAACCGCAAATTTGACTCCGGACTTTACCTGGAGTTATTCCTGGTTTTTGCCATTCTGGCCATTTTCCTGATCAGACTTTTTCTGGTGCTAACCGGTTATCCCCAACTTGGTGGGGCTAAACTACATATTGCCCATATGCTATGGGGTGGTTTGCTGATGCTTATTTCCATTTTTTTATTGCTTATGTTCATCGGGAAGAGAACAGAAAAAATTGCCGCAATCATCGGTGGCATCGGTTTCGGCACTTTTATCGATGAAGTAGGTAAGTTTGTCACCCAGGACAACGACTACTTTTTTCAACCTTCCGTTGCCATCATCTATGTGACCTTTATCCTCATTGTCCTGATTGTAAGGGGAATTAAAACCGGAAAAACCTACTCCTCCCGTGAATTTTTATTGAATACCCTTAGGGAAACGGAAGAGGTGGTACTTCATGACATGGATAAAGAAGAGAGGGATCGGGCCCTGGAGTTTTTGGATAAAAGCAAAAGTGATGAACCCATTGCCCTCTCCTTAAGGAAAACACTGGAGGATACAAAATTGATTCCTCCGGCCACCCCTTCACCATATCAGAAAGTAAAAAACTATCTCCGATCCTTATACCAGAAAGTTATTTCCCTTCCGTACTTCAATGTTGCTATCATATCTTTTTTTATTGCCCAGTTTATCATCAAACTTTCCTATATCATTGTTTTAATATTTTTCTGGGGCCTGGGGTGGAACCAGATATTAAACATCGGAATACTGGAAAAAATTTCCATCAAGATCAGCAACTTAACCTTTATCGATTGGGCTGAATTACTTTCTTCTCTGATTGCCGGCGCTTTAGTGTTTATTGGTATCTGGTATCTGAGAAAATCGAAATTATTGGCCTACCGAATGTTTGAGCGATCCGTTCTCTTATCCATTTTTATTACTCAGGTATTTCTGTTTTACCGGGATCAGTTTGCCGCCACCACCGGATTAATATTTAATCTTTTGATTTATTGGGCGCTTCGTTTTATGATCGAAAGGGAAAAGCGATCAAAAAAACAGATAATAGCGATTGCTTAATTATAATATTGACCTGGGTGATTTAATCAGCTTAATTTTCCAGAAAAATTATGAAGGTAGTATTTCACTCCTGACGGGGTATAAAACAGTTCCACCGGATATAATAATTCTCCAAATTTAAGACTCAAATATTAGCTGAAATCCGTAATATACCTTGTAAATTAGCGCCTAAAATCTTATATTATTAATGTTTTAAATTTCCTAATACTTCCGATTCTTTCATAGATTTCAATTCAATAAATTAGGGCAATAAGGTAATTAATTAGAAGGAGGCCTTACCATGTACAAAATGATTCACATTTTAGCAATACTTTTGATATTGGGACAATTTTGTTTTTCACAGGATGTAGATGGAAAAGTTGGGGTGGGTTTGAAAGGGGGAGTAGCCACTTACTTTGGGGATATTAATGATCAGGAGTGGAAACCACATTTTGGATTATCGATGGATTATTGGATGACCCGATTTTATAGCATCGGAATTGAATCGGGAATTACTACATTGGAAGCGAATAAAAATCTCCAGTATTTTAAAACTCAACTTTTTTATATATCGGCAGATATAAAATTTAAACTGGTGGCTTTTGGTCCCGTTCATCCTTATTTCTTAGTTGGGGTGGAAGGGTTTAAATTTGATCCCATGGATAAAAATGACAATAAATTACCTAATAACGCTGCAAATAACTACGACAAATATCAGTTTGGAACCCCGCTGGGTGGCGGTTTATCGTTTTTCCTGGGTGAGAATCTTTCTCTCGATTTACAGGGCGTATATCATTATACATTCACTGACTATTTGGACGATCTCAAAACTGGCAGTGCTGACGATAGTTATATAACGAGTGCGCTAAAGCTCACCTTTTACTTTGGAGGAGAAGAAAGAGATTCAGATGGTGATGGGATTCCCGACAAAATTGACCGCTGTCCTAATAAAAAAGAGGATTTGGATGGCTATGAGGACGAGGATGGATGCCCTGATCCGGACAATGACAAGGATGGCATATTAGATGTAATTGATAAATGTCCAAACAAAGCGGAAGATATAGATGGATTTAAGGATAAGGATGGGTGCCCGGATCCGGACAATGATGGCGATGGTATTCCGGATGTTAAGGATAAATGTCCAGGCACAGATGAGACTGTGGCAAAAGGAACTAATACAAAAGAAGATCTCGACGGTTTTCAAGACGATGATGGATGTCCTGATCCGGATAATGATGGCGATGGTATTCTTGATATTAATGATAAATGTCCGAATAAACCGGAAACCTTTAACGGTTGGGAAGACGAGGATGGATGTCCTGATGAAAAACCAAAAGTTGAACTGGAAAAAGGAAAAACAATTATTCTTAAGGGCATTTATTTCCGAACCGGAAGTGCGGAACTTGATCCCAATTCGGAAGATATCCTTGATGATGTAGCAGAAACACTACAAAAAAATCCACAAATTTATGTAGAAATACGTGGATACACGGACAATACCGGAGGCTACGAAAGGAACATCAGACTTTCTAAAGAGAGGGCAGAAACAGTTAAAATGTATTTGATGACCAAGGGTATTGATGCATCACGATTAACAACCAAAGGTTTTGGTCCGGAGGATCCAGTAGCTTCGAATGCCACGAAGGAAGGTCGAGCTAAAAATAGAAGGATTGAATTTTTTAGGACCCAATAATTTAGTATTTAAATAAAGAGGGCGGAAATTTATTCCGTCCTCTGATTCTTAAAATTTTTTAGCAGATCCAATCAGTATTCATTTCAAACAATCTGTGATATCTTTAAGAAGGTAATATCCATAAAGCTATTATCCGGCTTTCTGCAACGTCATGCAGCAGGAACAAAAATTGCCTTTGTTCCTTCAATTAAAAATTTAGTTAGAATTTATATTGAAAGATATATTGTTATTGTAGGCGATCAAATATTGATAGGCTAAGAGAACCTTTCAATAGATAAATCTACGCCTTATTTACAAAAAATGTCTTAGGTGTAATGATGAGTCACATGAAAAAATTTTCTTTTAATAACGCTTTCTATTTAAATTTGTGTGTTTATAAAATGGAGAAAATAATTTGAAACCTAAAATCGCGGGTAAAAAAAATAATAACATCAAAAAGAGCCCGGCCATGAGCAAGCTTTCGCCATCAACAAACGAATTCCAGGGGACGGATATTAAATCTCTGCAAATATCTTTTGTGAATCATCTCGAATACTCCCTGGCCAAGGATGAGTATTCAGCCACCAAAAGAGATTTCTTCAAAAGTCTGGCTTTAAGCGTAAGGGACAGATTGATTGAGCGCTGGATAGAGACCCAGCAAACCTACTATCGGGAAGGTGCAAAACGCATCTACTACCTCTCCATGGAATTTCTGCTGGGTAGATTACTGGGAGACGCCATCAGTAATCTCGGACTTTCCCGTAATATTAATGAGGCAATAACCGATTTAGGATATGAGCCGGAAGAGTTGATGAATCTCGAATCGGACGCGGCGTTGGGAAATGGTGGTCTGGGAAGGCTGGCCGCCTGTTTTCTGGATTCCATGGCCACCCTGGAACTTCCCGCCTATGGATATGGAATCCGGTACGATTATGGTATCTTTTATCAAAGGATCCTGAACGGCTATCAGAAAGAATATCCGGATAACTGGCTTCGTTATGGCAATCCCTGGGAAATTGAGCGCCCGGAATATATTTACCATATAAAATATTATGGCCGGGTAAATAAATATAAGGCCAAAAACGGAAAAGTTCGCTTCGACTGGGCGGATACAGACAATATTATTGCCATGGCATACGATACCCCTATTCCGGGGTATCATAACAACACGGTAAACAATCTGCGCCTGTGGGCGGCAAAATCGACCCGTGAATTCAACCTGGAATATTTTAACTCCGGAGATTATGACCGGGCGGTTGAGGATAAAATTGAATCCGAGACCATTTCCAAAGTTCTCTATCCGAGGGACGATTTTTATGGCGGACGGGAGCTCAGGCTTAAACAGGAATATTTACTGGTTTCAGCAACGCTGCAGGACATCGTTCGGCGATATAAGAAAACTCATTCGGATAATTTTAGGCTGTTTCCGGACAAAGTAGCTATTCAGCTCAATGATACCCATCCGGTACTTTCCATCCCGGAGCTCATGCGCATTTTGCTGGATATTGAGGGATTGGATTGGGATGAGGCCTGGGATATTACGGTGAAGACGTTCGGTTATACCAACCACACGGTTATGCCCGAAGCTCTGGAAAAATGGAAGGTAAAACTTCTGGAACTGGTACTCCCCAGGCACTTACAGATCATTTATGAAATTAACAGACGCTGGTTGGATGAGATCAATCAGAAATACCCGGGGGATGAAGAGCGGGTTCGAACACTATCGATTATTGAGGAAGGGGAAGAGAAAAACATCCGGATGGCTAATCTTGCTATCGTCGGCAGTCATTCCATCAATGGGGTGGCAGCATTACATACCGAGATCCTGAAGAAAGATGTATTTAAAGAGTTTTATGATTTCTGGCCGGAAAAATTCAACAACAAAACTAACGGTATTACTCAGCGACGCTGGTTAAAACTTTGTAATCCGGGATTATCGGAATTGATCTCTGAAAAGATTGGTGAGAACTGGATAACCAATCTGGCAGAGCTGAAGAAACTGGAAAAATTTGTAGATGATGACGCATTTAAGAAAAAATGGAATAAGGTGCAACGGCAAAATAAGGTCAAGCTGGCAGAATATATTCAAAAAAAACTGAAAATAGATGTTAATATCGATTCGCTTTTTGACGTTCAGGTGAAGCGGCTCCACGAATATAAGCGCCAGTTACTAAATGCTCTGCATGCTATTACCCTTTATAACAGGATCAAAGCTGATCCCGGTGCAGATGTGGTTCCCCGAACCATCATCTTTGGCGGCAAGGCCGCCCCGGCTTACACCATGGCCAAACTCATCATCAAGCTGATAAATTCCATTGCCGATGTGGTCAACAAGGATGGCGAGATTGATGATAAACTAAAGGTAATATTCATTCCTAACTATTCCGTCACCTTGGCTGAACTGATCATACCGGCGGCTGATCTGTCCGAGCAGATTTCCACTGCCGGAATGGAGGCTTCCGGAACCGGCAACATGAAATTTGCCTTGAATGGTGCGCTTACCGTCGGCACCCTGGATGGGGCAAATATTGAAATCCGGGAAGAAGTTGGTGAAGAAAATATATTTATCTTTGGTCTGAAATCGGAAGAAGTATCCAGACTGCGGCGGGAAGGGCACGATCCCAGAAGCTATTACAACGGAAATGCAGAGCTGAAAAAGACAATTGACATGATCCAAAGCGGATTCTTTTCCCCGGAAGATTCCGCGCTATTTAAGCCGATTATAGAGTCACTATTCGATCAGGGAGACCATTACATGATATTGGCCGACTATGAATCCTATGTCAAATGTCAGGAAAAAATTAGCCAAACTTTTTTAGATCGTAATAAATGGCTAAAGATGTCCATCCTCAATGTGGCCAATATGGGCAAATTCTCCAGCGACCGAACCATAAAAGAGTATGCTAAAGAAATCTGGGATGCGAAATCCATTCCTATAAAACTGTCACATCAGGATTTATAGAGAAGTATTGCTGAATTATAAAAGATAATACACTAATATAGTCCAATAAAATAGCAAACCCGGGATCAACCATTCCGGTTTTTTTCATTTATTTTGCCCGATATTATTTGAAAAAATAACGTTCATAAGATCCAAATAAAGGATAACAAATTAAGTTCAATTTCCGGATGGAACTGAAATATGTCACCGCGATATAGTTATGGCAAAAACATGAGATTTCTTTTATTATAAACTCATCACTGCGCTGCGGATTATGACAAATTTGTTATCATAAACTCCATTAGGAGTGAAATATTTGTAGCAGGTCATTCACATATGAGGTTCTTTAAAAACCCCGTTAGGGGTGACATCTTAATCAATTTCAATAGGTTCCTTCCATCATTGACCTCCTTCACCCATTCAAAAACATATTTTTCATCATCCTCGATGCCAAATCTTTCCAGAAATTACTACTATTATAATTATTAGCCTTGAGATCGGCGAATACCATCCTGGTCATCCAGGTCAAATGGTCTTCATCTTTCCTTCATTTTATGGGAATAAAATTATATTGCCTGTGAAACATGTGGCATCTAATTGCACCAAATGATTTGAAAAAAGAGGATGGAAAAGTAATATGAAATTTAAAACAACTATCAAAGGTCAATTGATGCAAAAATTGATCATATCGGTCCTGGTTTTGTGTAGCGGCAGTTTATTTGCGCAATACTTTGGCCAGAATAAGGTTCAATATCAGACCTTCAATTTTAAGATCATCAAAACAGATCATTTTGATCTTTATTATTATCCCGAGGAAGCTGATATTGCCGATCGGGCTGCACAGATGGCCGAACGCTGGTACGCCCGGTATGCAAAATTATTTCAGCATGAACTGAGTGGTCGTCAGGTGATAATTCTATACGCCAGTTCTGCTCAGTTCCAACAAACCAATACAATATCCGGTCAGCTTGGTGAGGGAACTGGTGGAGTAACCGAGCCTTTAAAACGCCGGATTGTACTGCCGGTGGGCGGTTCTCTGGCAGAAACCGACCACGTAATCGGGCATGAACTGGTTCATGCCTTCCAATACGATCTTACCGGCCAGAAAGGCGGCGCAGCCGCAATTGCCGGGGCGGCCCTGGAAAGATTGCCATTATGGTTTGTCGAAGGTATGGCAGAGTATTTTTCTCTTGGTCCGGACGATCCTAACACCGCCATGTGGATGCGGGATGCTACTAAAACCATGAAGAAACTACCAAAAGCGAAAAATCTTGAAAATCCCAAATATTTTCCGTACCGCTGGGGCCAGGCGCTTCTGGCATATATCGGCGGTATGTGGGGCGACGAAAAAATTCCTGAACTCCTGAAGACCGCAGGACCAAAAGGAGATCTCTATACCACCATTAAACAGGTCTTGGGCATGAGTGCGGATAGCCTGTCGCAGGACTGGCATAAAGCATTACATGCTGATTATGACTCATTAACAAAACTTACCAAATCTCCTGCCGATTACGGACCAGTACTCATCAGTGAGAAACATAGTGGGGGAAAATTGAACATAGGCCCGGTCATCAGCCCGGATGGAAAGCAGCTTATTTTCTTTTCCGAAAAGGACCTCTTCGCTATCGATCTATTCCTGGCCGATGCCGAAACTGGTAAAGTAAAACGCAATATTGTAAAGACGGAATTGGATCCCCATTTTGAAAGTATTGAATTTATCTATTCCGCCGGTGCCTGGGATTCCAGCGGCGATAAAATCGTATTTACTCCCATTGTAAAAGCTCGTCCGACCTTGACCTTACTGAACGTAAAAGAAGACAAAATAGAGAGGGAGATTCGATTTAAAGATCTGGGACAAATTATCAATCCCAGCTGGTCTCCGGACGGCAGATACATTGCCTTTTCCGCTCTGGCAGGTGGTATATCGGATTTATTCATCTACGATCTGCAGGCCGATACCTTGCACCGGGTCACCCACGATCCATATGCTGATCTACAACCCGCCTGGTCCCCGGACGGTTCGAAAATCGCATTTGTCACCGAACGGTTTACTACGGAATTATCCGATCTGAATATCGGCAATTACCAATTGGCCATGTATGATGTAAAATCCGAACAAATATCTGAGATACCCGGCTTTCCCACTGGTAAACATATTAATCCCCAGTGGTCTCCAGATGGAATGAGCCTTTATTTTGTTTCCGATTATAACGGGATAAATAACATTTACCGGATTGATCTGAACAACGGAAATATTTTTCAAATTACCAACCTGTACTCCGGCATCAGTGGTATTACCAGTATAAGTCCGGCCTATTCCATCGCCCTTAGAACCAATCGTCTGGTTTACAGTGCCTATGAAGACAGCAAGTATAACATCTACCGAATTGACAATCCCGACAGTTTACAGGGTATACTGGTTTATCAGGGTGGCATCATATTAGGTTCGCTTGAGCTTCCCGGCAGACCGGCCATGTTACCTCCGATCAACCGGAAATCAAGTGTGGTGCTTGCTTATCTGAATGATCCTAAATTCGGATTTCCCTTTGGCCAGAGTATGCTGGTGAAAAAATATCATCCTAAATTTTCTCTGGATTACATCGGGCAACCGTACGTTGTTGCCGGTGCAAACCAGTTTGGAACGCAGTTGGGAGGTGGTATTACCCTATTCTGGAGTGATATGCTGGGCAACCGGAATCTGGCCACTATGTTTCAGGTGCAGTCTTATGCCGGGTTAACCGACATTGCCGGTTTGTTAGGATATCAGAATAACTCGCATCGTCTGAACTGGGGAGCTGCTATCGAACAATTTCCTTACATTTACAACTATTATAATGCCTTTTATGCAGTTCAGGACAGCCAACTTGTCGATGTTGAACAGCAATTGCGCTTCCGGCAAATTAATCGGTATGCTACCGGTTTTCTTTCGTATCCGTTTAACCGGGCAAGCCGTATCGAGGCATCCGGGGGATTTCAACAGATTAGTTTTAAGGGTGATATCGTGACTGATGTATACGATTATTTTACCGGGCAGCATTTATCCCAGCATACAGAAAAATTACCAGTACCCAGTTCCCTGAACCTTTTATACAGCAGCGCTGCATTTGTGTACGATAATTCTATTTTTGGTGCCACCAGCCCCATTTTAGGTCAACGCTCCCGCTTCGAGGTTTCCCCGGCAGTTGGAACCATTTCTTATTATACCTTACTAGCTGATTATCGTCATTACTTTATGCCACTTCGACCATTTACCATTGCTGTCCGGGGCATCCATTATGGTCGCTTTGGAAAAGATTCTGAGGACGAACGTTTATACCCAATTTTTATTGGATATTCGTCTCTGGTTCGTGGATACGATTATGGTTCCTTTAGTGCTTCAGACACGACGGCCTTTGATCGGCTTTTCGGCACCAGGATCGCCATTGGTAATGTAGAACTCCGATTTCCCCTTCTGGGGATTTTAGGGATTGGTAGCGGATATTACGGTTTTTTGCCAATTGAAATGGGAGCTTTTTACGATATAGGTGTAGCATGGAATGCCAACGAAAAACCTAAATTTTCACATTCTGGTGACCGGAATTGGGTTAGAAGTTATGGTGGTGTTTTACGAATGAACTTTTTTGGCTTCATTGTCGCTGAGCTTGATTACGTAAAACCGGTGGATCGTCCGAATAAAGGTTGGTACTGGCAGTTTAACTTTACGCCGGGTTTCTAATGGATAGATATGAGAATTCCGAAGAAATTGTAATATCATTTTGCTTCATTCCGGTGCTGAATTTATGGAGAAAAAAGGTAGCATTGATTCCGGTTACAAATGATTTACGGATGATGGAGAATAATCATAAAAGGACTCAATCAGGATTTTACGTCGGTTGTTTATAAGATAATCAATTAGTGACTAATTTTTAGAAATGAGGTAATATTTGTATGACAAAAAATATCGGAATCTGGATGGATCACTCAAAGGCGATAATTGTGCAAATAAATGGTCATAATCAGGATATGATTCAAATTGAATCTCACGCGGATAGTCACTACCGGCTGTCGGGGGGTGCCCGGTCCAAAATCCCTTATGGGCCGCAGGATGTTTCTTCGGAACGGCGTTTACAGGAAAAAAGAGAACATCAGCTGCATCAGTATTATCAGGAGATAATGGATAAAGTTGCAGACGCCGATCAGATTTTTGTTTTCGGACCTGGAGAAGCACGCACTGAGTTTGAAAAAGAAATGCAAAAATCGAAAACTCTGGCCTCAAAAATAAGGGCCGTAGAACCAGCCGATAAAATGACTGATAATCAGATAGTGGCAAAAGTTAAGGATTATTATAAAACCAGGTAAAGATTCCCGCTTTGGGGAATCCGGATCCGGATATACATTTTCAACGGTAAAACTGTTATGGGAAAATGATTTTTTTTAAGAACGACAGATTACATTCATTATCATATCTCTATAAACGAATCTGATTTTAGTTTTGAATAATTGGAGCCATATTAAGGTAAAAGATACAAATCCAAAAAATATTAGAGAGGTAAATCTTTAAAACTCAAGAGAAATCCATTTCATCTGTTAGTTTCATTTGTTCCTTTTTACAGGTTTGTCTTGAGTGGAGGATATGATGGAAAAACGAACAAAATTCTCAATCTTTTATTACCTGTTAATTTTTGCACTCATCTTTTTTCTGGAATCACTGTTCTTTTCAGGTCCCACCGTTCAGGAAATACCGTATTCTAAGTTCCGGGATTACATTGCCAAGGATAGCCTGGAAAGTGCGGTTATCACCACAGATAAAATATATGGCGTACTGAAGGCACCGGACACTACAAAAACCGCAAAGAAAGTATCTGCCAGTAAAGACAGCGTTAAGAAGGATATCACTAAAAAAACTGCTACACCAAAAAAGGCAGCTGAAAAACACTCTTTTTTGCAGATATTCAAGCACACCCCCTGGCATTTAAATCTGGACAAACTGGAAAAAGAAAAACAGAAACAGCTTGCTCTACAATTTACTGTGGTGCCCCTGGAAGATAGAAATTTGATTGCAGATTTACAGAAACATGATGTGGAATACCGGGGGAAAATTGAGTCGAACTGGTTGAAAAACATTTTTCTGAACTGGATCATACCATTCGGCTTACTCATTTTCATCTGGATCTGGGTGTTCCGAAAGATGGGCAAAGGACCCAGTGCTCTGAACGTCGGGCGCAGCAAGGCAAAAATTTATGAGGTCGATCCGTCCAAGCGCATCACATTCAACGATGTAGCCGGGATCGATGAAGCAGTGGAGGAAGTGAAGGAAGTGGTGAATTTCCTGAAAGAACCCGGTAAATATACCAGACTTGGCGCTAAACTACCTAAGGGAATCCTGCTGGTCGGACCACCGGGAACCGGTAAAACACTTTTGGCTCGTGCTGTAGCCGGTGAATCAGGTGTTCCGTTCTTTAGCATCAGTGGATCCGATTTTGTGGAAATGTTCGTTGGAGTTGGTGCGGCACGGGTGCGGGATCTTTTTGCCGAAGCGAAAGCCAAGGCGCCCTGTATAATATTTATTGACGAACTGGATGCGGTTGGAAAAAGCCGGGGTGGCGCCATGCCTATGGGCGGTGGCTACGATGAGCGGGAAAACACCCTGAACCAGCTGCTCACCGAAATGGATGGTTTCGACCCGCAAATTGGCATTGTAATGATGGGAGCAACCAACCGACCGGAAGTTTTGGATTCTGCCCTACTCCGCCCGGGACGGTTCGACCGGCAAATTCTGGTGGACAAACCGGATCTGATCGGACGGGAACAGATCTTCAAGGTACATACCCGCGGATTAGTTTTGGGAAAAAATGTGGATCTGCATAAACTGGCTGCCCAGACACCTGGTTTTGCCGGTGCCGAAATTGCCAATGTATGTAACGAAGCAGCTTTACTGGCCTCACGCAGCGGGCGTGATAAAATTTTGATGGATGATTTCCAGAATGCATTTGAGCGCATAATCGGCGGATTGGAGAAAAAAAATAAACTGATTAATCCACATGAACGCGAGATTGTGGCCTATCACGAATCCGGTCATGCTATTATTGGCCATCTAACTCCTGGGGCCGATCCGGTACAGAAAGTATCTATCGTTCCGAGGGGGATTGGCGCCCTGGGTTATACCCTACAGACACCCCTGGAAGACCGGTATCTTATGACCCGTACAGAACTCCTGGGAAAATTAAAGGGCCTCTTGGGAGGCCGGGCGGCAGAAGATGTGGTCTTCGGGGAAATTTCCACCGGTGCTTCCAACGATCTGGAAAGGGTCAGCCGAATTGCCCGGGACATGATTGTTCAATACGGTATGAGCAAGAAATTACCTAATCTTTCTCTGGTGGATAAAAATCAGGGCTATTTTCTGGGACAGGGACCAGCAACCTCCCGACGTTCTGAAAAAATTGAACAGATCGTGGATGAAGAGGTTATGGACATCATTCAGAGCTGTTACGCAGAAGATAAAGAAATTCTGCAAAAGCATCGAAAAAAACTTGAGAAAATGGCTCAAACGTTGCTGGAAAAAGAGAAACTGGATGATAAAGATATCATCGCGATCCTGGGTAAGCGGGCGTGATAATGGTTTAATTAATATTTATTGCCAATTAAGATAAATTGCCTATAGTTTAACCAAGCACACTATCCCAAGATAAATTTATTTTATTGATCCCCTCACTTTAAATTCCAAGTTCCTTGGCAGTTCTAACAGGAAAGACACTCAGGAAATCAGACACCGCATAATAAGTAAATTGGGATCCTCAATATCCTGATAAAACCCGAAAAACAATATCTTTTACTCTCTAAAGTTCATCATTTCTTCATTTGTGTCCGGTAAATTTTCGGAAAATGAAGGAGATGAAAATGTCAATTACGTTACCTGATTTACCTTTTGCTAAAAATTCCCTGGAACCATTTATCAGTGCTAAGACGCTCGAATTCCACCATGACAAGCACCATAACGGTTATGTTCAAAATGCAAATAAACTGATAACAGGCACTGAATATGGAAAATTGGATGCCGAGCAAATTATTCGGAAAACAGCGGGAGATGCCGCCTCAGCTAGTATTTTTAATAATGTCTCCCAGGCATGGAATCATGCTTTTTACTGGCAATGCCTGAAACCAAAAGGTGGTGGAAAACCATCCGGGAAAATCGAGAAAAAAATAAAACAGGATTTTGGTAGTTATGAAAAATTCATAGAAGAATTAAAATCAGCCGGATCAACCCAGTTTGGGAGCGGATGGGCATGGCTGGTCATTGATAACCATCGATTGGAAGTGATGAAAACCGCCAATGCGGATTCACCCCTTGCCCATGGTATACAGCCACTCCTGACTATTGACGTTTGGGAACATGCCTATTATCTGGACTATCAGAATCGCAGACCGGATTACATAAATACCTTTATAGAGAAGTTAATCAACTGGGAATTTGCAAATTCATTGCTCGAGTAAAATATCATGAAAAATCAGAAGGAGACTTATGAAAGAAAGACAGATATTTTCATCAGCCAATTAAAATTAGACTAATAAACTAAAATAAAATAATAAAAGGAGAATTGAGATGTATCAGAATCGTCGTTTTTTCAAAAACAGTAATGCCGTGATTTTCGCTTTTCTATTGCTTCTGGTTCCATTCCTGCTTTTTGCCCAGATGTCCTCGGAAAATTTGGTCAAAAAAGTGGAAAATGCCATTTCAAATTACTACACCGAGCAATTTAATATTTCTGCAGACAATACTGGCAGGGTGAAAATTGAAGGGACAGTTAGCTCACTATATGACAAATTAAGAATCTATGAAATTATCTCTCAGGTTCCGGGTGTAAAGTACATCGAAGATAATATCGTTATTGATACATCAACCTTACCGGATGATGTCATTCAGCAGAATATTGAAGGCGAGTTGAAGCTTGTTTCATCCATCGATGAACCGGACCGAATTAAAATAAAGGTGGACAATGAACTGGTTTTTCTGTCCGGCGATGTGAGTTATTACCGGGAAAAACTAATGGCCGAAACCGTTGCTTCCTGGCAACAGGGAGTACAAGGAATTGTAAACGAGATCAATGTGCTTCCACCGGCAAAGGCGGTTAGTGACAGTAACCTGAAAATAGTCATTGATGAAATCATTAAAAATCGTTTTGCATTGGATACCGGGATAACGTTTACGGTGAACAATGGCACCGTGACCCTTAATGGTACCGCTAATAGTATGTGGGATAAAATAGAACTGGCAAAAGAGATCTCACATCTTCTCGGGGTCAAAAGTGTGGTCAATAATCTTAATGTAAATCTAACGAGTTAGAAAACAATATTATCTCTAAATGAGAAAGGAAAATATCATGAAGTCCATATCAAAGCATTATCTCACAGTTTTACTTATTTTTTCGATGCTTGTGGCTTTTGGGACCACTTCTGCTTTTGCAGTCAGCCCTCAAAATGACCAGTCAACCAACGATATGTTGGTTACCTATATCAAATACCGTCTCATGAAAGACAATCTGCTGGTTAATAAAAACATCCAGGTGTCCGTGTCGGATGGTGTTATCAAATTGCAGGGTACGGTTCCAACGCTGGCCGCAAAAATGAAAGCGGAAAAAGATGCTCATAAGGTGGAAGAAAGTTATACAATTATCAATGAGTTGTCTGTTACCAAAAGTGGAATGACTGACAAGGAGATTGCCGACAAAGTAGTCCAACAAATTCATAACCATGTCTTTTACAGCATTTTCGACTGGGTTACGGTAGAAGTCAGCAATGGTGTGGTTACCCTTAATGGATGGGTTCATCTTCCCTGGGGTGATCAGCAGTTTGTGAACGAAGCCCAGAAGGTACCGGGCGTGCTGGAAGTAAAAAATAACATTAAACACGAGCTGGGATCAGATGAACTCAGGCTGAGACTGGCACGACTTATTTATAACGATCCCAGATTCGAATACTATGCTTACGATCAGGACCCGCCAATCCATATCATCGTTACCGGTTCCCAGGTGATACTGGAAGGACAGGTCCGGACTGCCTCGGATAAAAGCTGGGCGCAATCTCTCCTTCTTTTCAACGCGGATGTAGGCATGATCCAAAACAATCTGGTGGTTAACCCTAATTTATCCTATTGATTTATAAGAGTGTCCTAGGAGTGGAGTTTAGAATATAAATTCCACTCCTTTCCTTTTTAAATAAGTAGCCAAAAAAATCTTATCAATAAAAAGGAGTAAAACATGAAATTCGTTAACGACAGAGTATTCTTTTGGGTGATTTGCTTCGCAACTATTCTTTTTTCGTCCTATCACCAGGCAGAAGCTGTTCCGAGTTTTGCCCGGCAGACCAACCTGGCATGTAACGCCTGCCATACCATATTCCCGGAGTTAAATTCATTTGGGCGAGATTTTAAATTAAACGGGTATACCCTTACCGGTGCGGAAACCATCGAAAACACAAATAGTGAAAAGAAAACTGATTTGAAAATTCTGAAATCCTTTCCGCTCTCAGCGATGCTCCAGGTATCGCATAATTATATCAACAAAAAACAACCAGGTACCGGCAATAATGTTATCGAATTCCCGCAACAGTTGAGTTTTTTCTTCGCCGGAGAAATCACCCCCCATGTCGGTAGCTTTATCCAGATTACCTACGATGATCAGGGAGCGGCTTTTGGCTGGGATAATACGGATATCCGGTATGCCAATCAAACCCGTTTAGCATCAAAGAGCTTCAATTACGGCCTCACTTTGAACAATAATCCAACCGTACAGGATTTATGGAACAGCACTCCGGCCTGGGGATTTCCCTATGCATCCTCTTCTGCAGTACCCGGCCCTGCCGCTGCGACAATTATTGATGGGGGATTAGCTCAGGAGGTGGTTGGTCTGGGAGCTTATGCATTATGGAACAGTCTTTTATATGGAGAAGCAAGTGTCTACCGCTCCACTACACAAGGTGGCCCGGTCCCTCCGGACAGCACATCGATGGGAACAATAAACGGGGTTTCTCCCTACTGGCGGTTGGCCTTACAACATCAATGGGCAGGGAAATATTTGGAAATCGGAACATACGGGTTATTTACTGAACTGTATCCGGTCGGGGTGATGGGAAAAACCGATGACTATCAGGATATTGCGCTGGATATGCAATACGAACAAACCTTTGGGAAAGGAGTATTTACCGCACATGCAACCTGGATCAATGAAAAGCAGAAGTTAAATGCGACATACCAGTCCGGAGGTTCGGCAAATAAATCAAACAATCTGAACACCTTCCGGGCAGATGGTAATCTTTACCTCCGGCAAAGATGCGGACTCTCTCTGGGATATTTTTCCACTACCGGTGATGCCGACATGTTGATTTATAGTCCGGGGAGTGTCTATGGCAGCCGGACCGGAAAACCCGACAGCGATGGCATAATCGGGGAACTGCAGTTTTTACCCTGGCTTAACACAAAACTGGCAGTTCAATATGTCTGGTATAATAAATTTAACGGATTAAAAAATAATTATGACGGTGCCGGTAGAAATGCTTCGGACAATAACACCCTGTACTTACTGGCCTGGTTAGTATTTTAAAATCATTTCACGAATAAGATTAGAGGGGTAATCAAATGAAAAATTTTTTATATTTCGTTATGGCCGCAACTATGGGTTTGTTTCTGACATTTCCGGTTTTTTCAAGAGACCCTGTGGTAAATTCGGGATTGGCACAACAAACCGAAATTGCGAAAACAGATTCAATCCAAAAATCCGATCCTTCATCTCCGCATGGCAAAGATCTCGGCATTGGTCCGGTTAAAGAAGTGAAACTGGGACCGATAGACGAAAAACTTACCCAGCAGGGTAAAAGTTTATTTGAAATGAAATGTGCCATGTGCCATAGCCTGGACGAAAGAAAGATCGGCCCGGCATTGAGGGATGTGACCGAACAAAGAACGCCGGAATTTATCATGAATCTGCTGGTCAACACCTCCGAGATGGAACAGAAGGATGAGACCATGAAAAAATTGATCTCGGAATATTCCGTTCCGATGACAGATTTAGAGCTAAGTGAGAAAGATGCCAGAGCACTTCTGGAATATTTGCGAAGTGTTGCCAGTCCATCGGATTCTAAGTAAGAAAATAATCTGACACCTCTGCTCAAAATGAATAATTTTTGATCACGCTTCTGAATTTTGATTAACAGGACAGCCAAATATTTATTAATATTTAGATGATTTATAATAGAGCTAACATCTTATCCCAATAAATATATGCAATTTGTATAACTATTAGCCGGAATTGCTGTGAAGAAATCATCAAAACCAGGTTTTCTGAAATCAAGCGATAAAGTTACGCTGAATGTAGCACATCAGGTTCTGGATGGACACAGGAAAAAGGGAAAATTATCAAGCCTGCTGCCATTTCTGGGACCGGCATTTATCGCCAGTGTTGCCTATGTTGACCCGGGAAATTTTGCCACAAATATAGAAGGCGGATCTCAATTCGGATACACCCTTCTCTGGGTAATTGTGGCCAGCAACCTGATGGCCATGCTCATTCAGACCCTCTCCGCAAAATTGGGAATCGCCAGCGGGAATAATCTGGCCGAGCATTGCCGGAATCAATTTTCAAAACCGGTGGTCTATGGCATGTGGGTCCTGATGGAAGTTGTGGCCATGGCTACAGATCTGGCAGAATTCCTGGGTGCCGCCCTGGGTTTCAATCTGCTTCTGGGAATTCCCCTGATGTGGGGAGGAATTCTGACCGCAATTGCTACATTCCTGATTCTTGGACTGGAACGGTATGGTTTCCGACCGCTGGAAGCAGTCATCAGTTCCATGGTGGGAATTATTGCGATTAGTTATCTCATCGAAACTATTATGGATAAACCGGATTGGGTTAATGTCTTTAAACACGCGGTAGTTCCAGAATTTGCCGGAGCAGAGAGCGTGCTTTTAGCAGCCGGTATTCTTGGCGCAACAGTAATGCCTCACGCTATTTTTCTGCATTCGGCCCTTACCCAGGGACGAATAGTAGTGAAAGATCCACACCGATTACGACGTTTGTTTCGTTTTGAAATAACCGATGTGGTTATCGCCATGGGCGTAGCCAGCATGGTAAATGCCGCCATGCTGATAATGGCTGCGGCTACCTTTCATCAAAGTGGTATGACCGAGATTGCAACCATTGAGCAGGCACACCGCACCCTGGAACCACTGCTTGGTCGGGCGGCCCAGTGGTTTTTCGGATTATCACTCCTAGCAGCTGGCCTCTCCTCT
Organism: uncultured Calditrichaceae bacterium; assembly: GCA_964452045.1. Lineage (GTDB taxonomy): Bacteria > Calditrichota > Calditrichia > RBG-13-44-9 > RBG-13-44-9 > CAYVKM01. The sequence goes on along the minus strand of CAYVKM010000030.1, from coordinate 10,187 downwards.
TCTACTGTGGGAACAAGTGCCGGCCAGGTTATCATGCAGGGATTCTTAAAAAGGCATATTCCGGTCTGGATAAGGCGACTCGTGACCATGCTGCCCTCGCTAATCGTCATTGCTTTGAAATTTGATCCAACCCGAACCCTGGTCCTGAGTCAGGTGGTGCTCAGTTTCGGACTCCCTTTTGCAATCATTCCTTTGGTTCTCTTTACCAAAAGGATTGATATTATGGGAACGCTGGTAAATCACCGGATTACTACTTTCATTGCCACTATCATTGCGGGTTTAATTATTCTTTTAAACATTTACCTTTTATATCAAATTTTAATTGTGGGTTAATCTCATGTTTAAACGTTTGCTTGTTCCATTAGATGGTTCTCAGATGGCTGAATCCGTAATACCAGCTGTTTTATTTCTGCAAGAGAAATTAGCGGTTTCAGTAAATCTGGTTCATATCGTCGAGAAAAATGCTCCCAGAGAAGTCCACGGGCAACATCACCTGGCAAGTGAAGCAGAGGCCGAATCATACCTCAGGGAGCTCGCTCAGAAATCATTTTCAAAATCCACCAAAGTCAATCTTCATGTTCATTCTGCCGAAATAGAGAATGTCGCCAAAAGTATTTCTGATCATGTAGAAGAATTAGAATCCGATCTTATTGTTATGTGTACTCACGGACGAGGGGGAATGCATCATTTGCTCGTTGGCAGCATCGCTCAGCAGGTAATTGCCATGGGCGCGACTCCGGTACTTTTAATCAAGCCACCAGCAGAAGAAAATATTCCAGCATTTCAAATAGAAAAGATCCTTACACCATTGGACGGACAAGCAGATCATGAAATCAGTCTGGAAAAATCAAAATATCTGGCAAAAAAGTTAGGCGGGTCACTGCATCTGTTGCTGGTAGTACATACCTATGGTCATCTCTCTGGGCAATGGACAACCACCAGTCGCCTACTTCCCGGCTCAACTACTGAATTACTGGATATTGAGGTACAAAATGCAACCGAATATCTGGGTAATTTAAAAGATCAGTTGGAGAAAGAAGGATTTACTGCCACGGCCGATGTCTTCCGTGGAGACCCGGCAGATGTTATTACCAAATTTACGCTGGATATGAAAATCGATCTTATCGCTCTGGGAACCCATGCTAAAAAAGGAATAGATGCATTTTGGGCAGGAAGTATAACCCCAAAGATTTGCAAAAAATGCCCGGTACCATTTTTATTGATACCCATTCATCCGAGCGAGAAATAACGGGAATTAAATTTTAGACCAAATAATTTTATGGGAGATAGATTATTATGCAAATATCACAAGAAAAATCATTGAGGAAGATTCTTTTTCTGAGTATTATCCTCATCCTGAGTTCCGTGTTTTGGGGATGTGCTTCCAGCGGGACGCAAATCCCGGAAGAACCCGGATATGTATCGGATTATCCGGAACTGGATGGATATGGACGCTGGTTCACAGTTCCACCCTATGGCGAGGTCTGGCAACCCTATGTGATTGACAACTGGCAACCATTTTCTTATGGGAATTGGGTCTGGACCGATCAGGGTTGGGCCTGGGTGTCTTATGAACCCTACGGATGGTTAGTTTTTCACTACGGATACTGGGATTATGATCCTGCAGTGGGCTGGTTTTGGATTCCAGGAGATCAGTGGTCTCCTGCCCGGGTCCGCTGGATCGAATACGGAGATTACATTGGCTGGGCGCCGCTTCCTCCACATAATGTTGTCTGGCCGGAACCCTGGGAGCGCAGCCGGATTCATATCTGGGTTGTGGTAAACCGGAGCAAATTCCTGGATGATGATATTGGCCGGCATCGAATTGCCGGATTCCCCAGGAGGGAACCTCAACGAATAATTATCCGGGACCGGGCGCCGGATGTCCGAATAATCGAGAGGTCAGTCAATCATCCTGTTCCGCAGACCAGCATTCAGCGTGAACCGGTACGATTCAGAGATCATGAGTTTCAGCGGATGCAATTGCCGCCAGAGGAAAGAAACAAAATTCAGAAAAGAAGAGAAGAAACCAGACGGGAAATATTGCGCCCAGCACCAAGGCAGGTTCCACGGGAAAGAAAATCTGAGAGTAAAAAAGAGAAGGCACAACCTCAGAAAAAGGAAAAGGAAAGACATATCGAGAGAGGTGAATCCGGAGAAAAAGAGCAAAAGCATAGAAAATAATTTTGACCTGACTTTTCGGTACTTCCTAATTTGCCGCTTAATCCGGATAAATATTTTGTAAATTTCACTATCAGCAATACCTTAAAAGGATATGGATAACCCATTGTAAAAAGTTCTATGATTTTATGACTTGCCTGGAATACACCAACAGGAGCGGTGTATGAAAAAATTTGAGACTGAAGTCCGCTTGGCCCGGGAAATGAGTTTGATGGATGCCACCCTAATCGGTGTGGGTGCCATGATTGGCGCTGGTATCTTTGTGCTCATTGGAATTGCCGCGGGGGTAGCCGGCCCGGCATTGATTATCACTTTTACCCTCAACGGCTGTATTGCCTTGCTCACTGCCATGGCCTATGCCGAATTGGGTTCCTGTTACCACGATGCCGGGGGTGGGTATTTGTGGGTTAAGGAGGGATTGCCCCGCTGGAATGGATTCCTTTCCGGATGGATGAGCTGGTTTGCCCATGCGGTTGCCTGCAGTTTGTATGCGATTGGTTTTGGCGCCTATTTTGAACACGTCTTTACCGAACTATCTATCACTATACCCCACTGGGCAATTTTCCCGCCACATAAAATATTAGCCGCAGTGGCAGCCATTTTTTTTGCCTACATCAATTTTCGCGGTGCATCGGAAACCGGAAAGATCGGCAATCTGGTTACGATTGCCAAGATCGTCATCCTGTTTATTTTCATCGGTTTTGGCATTGAGATAATGCTCCGTAAAGGGGACTGGGAGACTACATTCAGTCCATTTATGCCGTATGGCGTCAGTGGTGTATTCAAAGCCATGGGTCTCACTTTTATTGCCTTCCAGGGATTTGAAGTGATTGCCCAGAGTTCGGAAGAAATCAAGAATCCCAAAAAAAATATTCCCCGGGCTGTCTTTCTCTCTCTTCTGATTGTAGTACCAATTTACCTCCTTGTGGCCATCACGGCTATTGGCTCGGTGAAACCCGGTGATATGACGCCTTGGGAGTATCTGGCAAAACAAAAAGAGATTGCCCTGGTGGAGGTTGCCCGGCACTTTTTTGTGGGCGGTGGGATCATGATATTGATTGGTGGATTAATTTCCACCATGTCCGCCTTGAATGCCACTATCTATTCTTCCTCCCGGGTTGCCTTTGCCATGGGACGGGATAGAAACTTCCCCACTTTTTTCAGTAAAGTGCACTCCAAAAATTACAGCCCCTACTGGTCCATCCTTATCTCCCTGGTCATTGTGGTCTTTATGGCACTCTCCCTGCCCATCGAGGATGTGGCCAGTGCGGCGGATATCATGTTCCTCTTGTTATTTCTTCAGGTAAATATTGCCATGATACGCCTGCGAAAAAAGCGGGCAGATCTGGACCGTGGTTTTTTTGTCCCCTTGTTTCCCTGGCTCTCCATAGTCGGGATACTGCTTTTACTCTTTTTGGCTGTGTATATGCTGAATTACAGTCTTACCGCGTGGATTGTGACCGGTATCTGGATCGTGATGGGACTAACGGTTTATCGGGGATATGCGGCTCACCGGGAGGTGGAACATATTCGCAAAGTGAAGGCCCTGGAACGGATCGAGAAAAAAGAATACAACATTCTGGTTTGTGTGGCCAACCCTAAATCCCTAAAAAGTTTGATTGAAATAGCGCTGGCGGTGGCCAAAAAACACCAGGGCGAAATTATTTTTCTACATGTGATGGAAGTAAGAGAGGGCCAACAGCTCCGCGCCGGATTGGAGGCTTCGGCCCGGGCCAGACCGGTACTTGATGAAGCTGAAGAACAGGCCGATAAAGCTGGGATACCAGCACGGTCTATCATTAAAGTCTCTCACCGCATCTCCCAGGGTATCATTGATACGGCTATAGAGGAAAATTGCAATTTCATTATTATGGGAAGGGAAAAACAGCCAAACTTCCTGGACCGGGTCTTTTCCTCTCTCATGGATGCTGTTCTTCAGAAAGCCCCCAGCGAAGCGGCTGTTCTGCATGGGGAATTTTCCAGAGATGAAGTAAAGGAAATTCTTATCCCCTTTGGGAAAGATATCCATACCAGACTGGCCACCGAAATCGCTCCTGCTCTCATTGAATATTTTAACGCAAAGCTTCGGATCGCCCTGGTGGTTGATCCTGAAACTGCACCGATTGAGAAAGAAAAGCGAGTCACTGAAATCAAGCAAATTCTGGACGAAAATTCGGTGACCGCAGAATTAAAAGTTGTGCAAGAACGCGAGGTATTAAAAGCGATTGTCAAATTGTCCCGGAGTGCGGACCTGGTGCTGATGGGCGGTAGAACCGGCGATTTTATTGAGCTTCTCCTGGCTAAATCTCTCGCCCAGGAAATTACCGAACAGGTAAAATGTCCGGTTCTGTGGATCAAAGAATATGAAGAGAGACCCTCTTTCTGGGCCTCCCTTTTTAGATCTTATAAAACTGCAGGAGTAGAAAATGAATGATAAATTACCGGGTTCATTTGTGAATTTGACCGACAAATTCATTAGCTATCTTCCGGATCTTCTGGCTGGGATTGTCTTGCTGTTTATCGGTTGGTTTCTGGGTTGGTTTGCCAAACGGGTTATCATTCAATTAGCGGTCATTTTGCGACTGGAACGATTTCTTACCCGATTCCGCTGGGGCCGGGATTTTTCCAAAGGTGATGTCCGATATGGTTTCTACAACTTCCTGGGAAACATCGCCTTTTTTATCATCTTCATTATTTTTGTCAACAACGCGCTAAGCGCATGGAAACTAACTGTCCTGTCCGATTTAATGGAGAGGGGCATATTATTTCTACCCAGAATTATTATTGCGTTTATCCTGTTTGGATTCGGCTGGCTGATTTCGATATGGGCCTCTCAATCTATTCTCAAAGCTTTAAGACGGGAGGATATTCCCCGCTCAACCCTGATCGCCAACTTTATTAAGGGAGTATTATTACTCTTTTTCTCCGCCATGGCTTTGCTGGAGCTAAATATCGCCCAGGAAATTGTTATTATTGGATTCGCCACCGTTTTTATTACCCTGGGAATTATAAGTGTAATTCTGACGGTCGGTGGGGAAAGGAATATCTTTAAGAAGACACCTGATGCATCGGAAGAAGAATGATTCTCACAAATTCAAAATTAATGCATGGGTGAAAGGAACGCAGGATGATTCAATCTCTTAAAATCTGGTTAGTTTTTATTTCTACCTTTTTCATTTATTGATCTGGTTAAATTTCCGATTGGATGGGAATATACATAAATCAATTTTCCTGGTACATGAAAGCCAACACCTATGACCATCCTTGAATTTACTCTGTTCATCCTATTCATTTCTCTTGCCGCTGGTTTTCTGGGATCGCTCACCGGCCTGGGTGGTGGGATGGTAATTGTTCCCTTGCTGACGATCATCTTTGGGGTAGATATCCGGTATGCTATCGGAGCATCTCTGGTTTCAGTGATCGCTACCTCTTCCGGTGCCGCGGCAGCCTATGTAAAAGAGGGATTTACCAACATCCGGCTGGGAATGCTGCTGGAAGTTGCTACCACACTCGGAGCACTCTCCGGCGCCTTTGTTGCGGCCTACATTGCTCCGGGAACGATTGCTATTATTTTTGGAATGGCTCTGCTTTATTCAGCATATCTTTCCATTAAACCAAAACAGGACGTTTTTATTCCGGCACAGGATAAAGGTTTGATCCATTTCTTTAAATTAAGTTCAGAATATCCAACCAGGCAGGGAAAGACGAAATATTCAGTCCGGGCCCTACCCGGTGGATTTGGCCTAATGTATATCGCCGGGATACTTTCCGGTCTGCTTGGTATCGGTTCCGGTGCGATTAAGGTCCTGGCGATGGATCACATTATGAAAGTACCCTTCAAAGTCTCCACCACTACCAGCAACTTTATGATCGGGGTTACCGCCGCCGCCAGTGTGGGGGTTTACCTGAATCGCGGCTATGTCGATCCCGGACTGGCCATGCCGGTAATGCTGGGAGTGCTTTCCGGTGCATTAATCGGCACGCGGGTTCTGGTAAAATCAAAGACAAGGGTTCTGCGGATAGTTTTCAGCATTGCCATCCTCTTTTTGGCCATTGAAATGATCTACAAAGGCATTACCGGAGGTATGTAGATTGGAACGAATTAAAAAATATGTCCGAATAGAAGACACCCAAAAATTTATCAGTATAATTTTGATAACCGGAGTGATTCTCTCCACCTTTTTTGTTATTGCCGGCGGCGTGTTTTATCTGATCAGCTCCGGAAGCTCGATCCCGAAATATCATATTTTCAGAGGTGAACCGGCTGAATTAAAGAGCATTACCGGAATAATAAAGAACGTGCTTTCTCTGCGTTCAGAAGATGTTATTCAATTTGGCTTGCTGCTACTGATGCTCACACCGGTTGCCAGGGTTCTCTTCACTTTCATCACTTTTTTACACGAAAAGGATTACACTTATGTTTTAGTTGCTTTTATTGTGTTGAGTGTACTCTGTTTTAGTCTCATTTCGGGAGGAGCATAGATTTAGGAAACAGATAAATAGAGATGAGAATAATCTCATTTCAAAGATTCTATAATGGAGAGATTTAAAACACTGGGGTTACAAAGGTACTGGACATATAGTTTAAACTGATCGCCATGGATTTGATCCAGGCGACCAATTCCGCCGGATAAACACCATACCACACCAGTAAAATAATAATTCCAAGCAGAGCAACGAAACTGGCCAGCGGCACTGCCTGGGAAACTTTGCCCTGATTCTCCGGTAATTCCTCCGGTTTGGAATACATCGCGACTACCACCCGCAAATAATAGTATAAACCGATGGCACTGTTCACCACCAGAATGATAACCAGATACCAGAGGGAAGCCCGGACACCTGCCGCAGCCACATAAAATTTTCCCACAAATCCTGCGGTTAGGGGAATTCCGGCCAGGGAAAACAGCATGGCGGTAAATACTGTGGCAAGCCAGGGTCTGCGCCAGAACAATCCCTGATAATCTGACATTTGATCCGCATCCCGGTCTTCTGTGGATAAAACGGTTATTACCCCAAATGCCCCGATGGTAGTGATAAAATAGGCAACCAGATAGTAGGTTGCTGCTTCGACCCCAAAAGTGCCGCTGGCCAGAAAGGCCACCAGCAAATAACCCAGATGCGCAATAGATGAGTAAGCTAATATTCGCTTTACATTATTCTGAAGTAACGCCAAGAAATTTCCGATAAACATGGAAGCAATAGCAATTATACTGAAGATGATCACCAGCGGTCCATATTGAAACCCGTTAATTCCGGCGAAAAAGCGTAATAACAGGGCAAACATGCCACCCTTGGAAACCGTGGAGATAAAAGCCGTTACCGGCGCAGGAGCTCCTTCATAAACGTCCGGCGTCCACATATGGAATGGCACGACCGCCAGCTTGAATCCAATACCGACAATCATCAGGCCAAACCCGGTGAGGGAGAGGACATGATCTCCATACCCCAGCAACAGGCTTTTGGCAATTTCGGGAAACTCCATCGTCCCCAGATCCGCATAGACCAGAGCCATGCCGAATAACAGAAAAGCAGAGGATGCCGCCGCCAGAATGAGATATTTTATTCCGGCCTCGATGTTCTGCTCGCGAAACCGTAAATAGCCAATCAGGGTATAGAGAGAAACACTGAGAATTTCCAATCCCAGGAAAAAGGTTACAAAATGATAACTGGCGACCAAAACCGAAGCCCCAAAAGTGGCTAAAAACAAAAGCAGATAAAACTCCTCCCGTTTGATATTCTGATTTTCCAGATATCCGTTGGCCAGCAATACAATAGCAAAAGTCGCAGCGAATAGTAATCCCAGATAAAAGAGGGTGAATTGGTCTATTATCAGAATCCCGGTAATGATTCGGGGAGCGAATGCCACAACTCTGAACAGGGAAAAGAATGCACCCACCAACGCCAGCAGACTGAAGACTGTAACGACGAAGTGACTTCTCCGTGTTCCGATCAGCAACATGATAATGATTGTTGCGCCTGCCAGAATTAAATAGGGCATTAATGCCAGTACATCTGTCCCGCTCACAATTGACCCCCTGTTATTCCTTTGTCAGATGTTTTTTGTTTTGCTGCTGGATTTCCTATTTCATTTAAATTGTTATCCTTATGGTGATCCACCACCTTCTTAATCAGGAACTGACCATCTTCGGTAGAATGACTTTTATACAGAGGTATGCTCGGAACAACAGACATAATTGCATTCTCTTCCACCTTTTGCAGCGCCGGCCTGGCGGTATCAAATATCGGCTGCGGGTAAAGTCCCAGCCAGACGATGACAATGATCATCGCTCCCATAATGATCATTTCCCGCACACCTAAATCCGGAAGCGACCATTCTTTTTCTTTCTTCCCATGGAAGACCCGTTGCACAATACGCAGAGAGTACACAGTTGCTGCTACCAGGCCAAGAGTGGCCAAAATGGTAATCCAAACACTGGCCTGGAAAGAACCAACCAGAATCAGAAATTCGGCGATAAAATTCCCCAGACCCGGTAAACCCAGCGAAGCCATGGCAAAGAGCATTCCCACACCGCCCATTCGTGGCACGTTTTCCCAAAGTCCGCCCATTTGTGCAATATCCCGGGTATGGATGCGTTCCTGCAGTGCGCCTACCATAATAAATAGGGCGCCAGTGCTGATACCGTGACAGAGCATCTGCATTACCACGCCCTGGAAAGCCAGTTGGTTAATGGCAAAAATACCCAACAGGACAAAACCCATGTGACTAACGCTGGTATAGGCGACCAGTCGTTTCAGATCCGTCTGGGCATAGGCCAGTTTTGCCCCATAAAGAATACCCAGTACACCCATGAGCATGGCAATGGGCGCAAACCGAATTGCAGCATCCGGAAACAGGGGAAGCACAAAACGGAGTAAACCGTAAGCCCCGGTCTTCAGCAGTAATCCGGCCAGGATAACACTACCCGCAGTAGGCGCTTCGGTATGGGCATCCGGTAACCAGTTGTGGAATGGCACAGCCGGGAGTTTTACGATAAAGGCGATTACAAACCCAAGCATCAGTAACATTTCCATAACCGGGGAAATGGAGGTTCCCAGCAAATCCATATAATTAAAAGTATAAACGCCGGTATTACTGCCGTGGATAAAATACAGCCCCAGGATTGCCAGAAACATTAACAATCCACTGGCCTGGGTAAAGATAAAAAATTTAAAGGAGGCATAGATCCGGTTCTCATGCCCCCAGATTCCGATTAGGAAATACATTGGTATCAGCATCACTTCCCAGAAAAAGTAGAACAGGAAGAGATCGATGGCGGTAAATACGCCGATGATCCCAGCCAGTATCCAGAGCATATTGAAGTGGAAGAATCCAACCCGTTCCTGGATTTCTTTCCAGGAGGTCAATACTGATAGTATGCCCAGAAAAATAGTAAGCATAATCAATAGCAAGCTTAATCCATCCAAAGCCAAGTGAAAGTTTATCCCAAACTGCGGGATCCAGTTCCATTTCAATTCAACCAGCCACTGGAGATTTTGGGTGAGTTCAATTTCTTTACCCGAACTAATCCAGATATACAGCACCAGCACAAAGTCAATTGCCAATGCGAACAGCGATATCCAGCGCGGCAGGATTTTACTCCACCGGCCTGCGAGCCAGGCTATTCCTGCACCGGCAATTAAAATTATCAAGAGCCATAAAAGTATCATAAGAACATCACAATTGTTATAGTGACCAATGCACCAAATGCCAGACCAACTGCATACCAGCGTAAATTACCGGTCTGGGTACGGCTGAAGAAACGGTTGGAATAACGATTGAATGCGGCAATTCCGGTATACACCTGATCGACAAAGTCGTTCTTGTTGATTTTGGCAAACCAGACCAAGGGGAAAACAAATATGTGGTCGTACAACCAGTCGAATGCCCAGCCGGAGAACCAGTACTGGTGAAGCGTCTGCATAATGGGAACTTTCCCAATCTTTTCGGTTAGATCTCTCTTTTTCAGGAAAAATAAATAAGCAACATAGATCCCCACCAGAACCAC